>DASSPH010000017.1 GCA_035699745.1 Vicinamibacterales bacterium | reverse complement strand
ACACGGTCGAATCCGCCCGCGCCGCTGTTCTGGCGGCGGGGGCGACGCCCCTGCTTGGGCGGCGTCTGCAGGAGGACGCGCTGCTCGACACCGAGGACGAGTCGCTGCGGCGTCTCCGCTGCGTGCTCCGCATCCGCCTCGAGAACGGCAACAGCCGGATCACGTTCAAGGGACCGGTACAGCCGTCGGTCATGAAGGTGCGCGACGAGTTCGAAACGATCGTCGGCGACGGAGTCCTCCTGCTCCGCATCTTCGAGGAACTCGGGTTCCACGTCTGGTTCCGCTACGAGAAATACCGCGAGGAGTTCTGCCACGAGGAAGTGATCGTCGCCGTCGACGAGACGCCGGTCGGCATCTTCGTCGAGATTGAAGGAAGCGAGCAGGGCATCACCACCATGGCGACCCTGCTGGGCCGCCGTCCCGAGGACTACATCGTCGATTCTTATCGAGGTCTGTACCTGAAGTACCGGGACGAGGCAGGCATCAAGGGCCCGGACATGGTCTTCGACGCCACCGAGTAGTGCGCGGCGATTTCCCGAACGGGCCGGCGGGCACCGCGCGCGAGCCAGGCGAGCCGGCGACGCGGCGAGCGGGAGATCGTGCCGGGGCGTCCGACGGGCGAAGCCCCTCGGACGATCGCTAAATGCGCGCGCTCGTGCTCGCGGCCGGCCTCGGCACGCGACTCCAGCCGCTCACGCTGGTCCGCGCGAAAGCCGCGGCGCCGGTGGACGGCGAACCGCTCGTGTGCCGCACCATCCGCTGGCTCGTCTCGCACGGCATCACCGATCTCGTCGTCAACCTCCATCACAAGCCGGAGACGATCGCCGCGGCCGTCGGTGACGGCAGCGATCTCGGCGCGCGCGTGCGCTACTCGTGGGAGTCCCCGGTGCTCGGCTCGGCCGGCGGTCCGCGCCACGCGCTGCCGCTGCTGCTCGACGACGGCGGCTCGCCGACGCCGCGAACCGGCGAACGCGGAACGTGCGTGCTGGTCAACGGCGACACGCTCACCACCGTGGATCTCCCCGCGATGATCGACCAGCACCGCCGGTCCGGCGCCGACGTGACGATGGCCCTCATTCCGAATCCGCGCCCCGACAAGTACGGCGGCGTGGTGGTCGACGAGCGCGGCGCGGTCACCGGCTTCACGCGCCGCGGCGGCGGCGGACTGCATTTCGTCGGACCGCAGGTCATCGAAGCAGGCGCGTTCCTGCCGCTCGAAGACGGCGTCCCCTCGGAGACGGTGCTGGATCTGTATCCGAAGCTGATCGCGGCGCGCCGCGGGTCGGTGATGGGGTTCGTCAGCGACGCGACGTTTCACGACATCGGGACGCCGGCCGATCTGCTCGAGACCTCGCTGGCGCTGGCGGCGGCGGACGGCCGCGTCGACCGCCCCAGGTGGGGGCGCGGCGTGCGCGTTGCCGCGTCGGCGCGCGTCAGCCGGTCCGTCCTCTGGGACAACGTCACTGTCGAGGACGGCGCGGCCGTCGACGAATGCGTCGTCGCCGACAACGTCACGATCGCGGCGGGCGCGCGCTACCACCGGTCGGCGATCGTGCGGACGGGTGACACCCTGGTCGTACAACCGCTAGCATGAGCATGATGGACAAACGGCAGGCGGACGATACGCGGGACCGCATCCAGAGCTACCTCGATCGGAGCGGCCTCAGCGAGCAGAGCCCGAGAGTCGTGCCGCTCACGCCGGACGCGTCGGACCGCCGGTACTTCCGGATTCTCCTCCCCGGCCAGGCCTCGATCGTGCTGTCGCTGTACGCGGGGCCGTTCGACGTGACCAGCCTCTCGTTCGTCAACGTCGCGACGCTGATGGCGAAGATGCCGGTTCCCATCCCGGAAGTGCTCGGTCACGCCGGCGATCTCGGCGTTCTCGCGCTGCAGGATCTCGGCGACGTCACGCTGCAGGCGCATCTCGGTGCGGCGTCGCCGGAAGAGCACGCCGCGCTGTACCGGCAGGCGGTGGCGTTGATCGCGACGCTGCAGAGGCGCGGGGCGCAGCTCGCCTCGCCCGACTACCTGCCCTACGGCATCTCGTTCGACGTCGAGAAGCTCACGTGGGAGCTCGACTTCTTCACCAAACACTTCCTCGAAGCCTATCGCGGCGTGACCCTGGACGATCGCGAGCGCGCCGCGCTGCGCGAAGAGTTCGCGGTGGTGGTCGAGGAGCTCGCCGCCGAACCGCGCGTGCTGTGTCACCGCGACTATCACAGCCGCAACCTGATGCTCCGGGACGGGCAGCTCTACATCATCGACTTCCAGGACGCGCGAATGGGGCCCGACACCTACGACCTCGTCTCGCTGCTGCGCGACTCCTACGTCGACCTGCCCGAGCAGACCGTCAGCGACCTGATCGCGTACTTCCTCGCGCTCAAGGGCATTCCCGGCGAGGATCTCGACTTCCGGCGCCGCTTCGACTTGATGGCGCTGCAGCGCAACCTGAAAGCGCTGGGCACGTTCGGCTACCAGACGACGGCGCGGCGCAATCCGGTCTACATCCAGTACATTCCGCGCACCCTGCGCTACGTCCGCGACAACCTCGAGGATCAGCCCCGCTTCGATCGCCTGCGCGATCTGCTGGCGACCTACGTCGAGGAGTTCCGGTAGATCCACGGCGAGGCCCCTCGGGGCGGGCGGCGAGCATCCGTTGTACAATCGATGGTTTCCGCCCCATGCGATTCGGCATTTCGACGCACTTGTTTCACGACCAGCGGCTGAGCCGGGAACACCTGGAGCAGATTGCGGCGCACGGATTCGAAGCGGTCGAAGTGTTCGCCACCCGCAGCCACTTCGATTACCACGATCGCGCGGCGATCGCCCGGCTCGCGGAGTGGCTCAGGGAGACCGGCCTGGCGCTGCACGGCATCCACGCGCCGATCGTGCAGAGCATGAACGGCGGCGACCAGTGGGGCGAGGCGATTTCCAACGCCGTCGGCGACAACGGCCGGCGGCAGGCGGCGGTCCGTGAAGCGGAAGCGGCGCTGAACGTGGCGCGCGCGATCCCGGCGGAGGTCTTCGTCGTGCACCTCGGCACGCCGACCGTGCAGGGAGGCGAGAACATCCGCGCCGCGGCGTTCCGCAGCGTCGAGGAGATCTGCCGCGCCGCCGAGCCAATCGGCATCCGCGTCGCCCTGGAAGTCATCCCCAATCCGCTGTCGGACGCGGCATCCCTGGTGACGCTGCTGGAGCGCGACCTCGAGTTCCCGCGCACCGGCATCTGCCTGGACTTCGGACACGCCTTCCTCATGGGGGACGTCGCCGACGCCATCGAAGCGGTCGCCGAGCACCTGATCACCACCCACGTGCACGACAACAAGGGGAAGCAGGACGAGCACCTGGTGCCGTTCGCCGGCCGGATCAACTGGGACGTGGCGTTGATGACGATGCAGAAGGTCGGGTACGACGGCACCTATCTGATGGAGCTGGCGAATACCGGCTCCCCCGCGGAGGTGCTGCACCAGGCGCAGGCGGCGCGGAAGCGATTCGAACGCCTGCTGACGTTCTGACGCGGCCGCGGACCGAAGAAAGAGACAGATGGCAGAGACGATCTACATCGAGGACATCGCCGGGCACGTCGGCACACCGGTCCGCCTGCGCGGCTGGCTGCACAACCGGCGCTCGAGCGGCAAGATCCACTTCCTGACGCTGCGCGACGGCTCCGGCTTCATCCAGTGCGTGATGTCGAAGCAGGCGGTCGGCGACGAGATGTTCAAGACCGCCGATCACCTGGCGCAGGAGAGCGCGATCATCGTCGAAGGCGCGGCGCGGGAAGACACACGCGCGCCGGGCGGATTCGAGGTGGACGTCACGCGCCTCGAGGTCGTCTCGGAAGCGAAGGACTTCCCGATCACGCCGAAGGAGCACGGCGTCGATTACCTGATGGATCGCCGCCACCTGTGGATCCGCTCGCAGCGGCAGCAGGCGATCCTCCGCGTGCGGCACGAGATCATCAACGCCGTCCGCGACTTCTTCAACAGCCGCGGCTTCATCCTCGCCGACACGCCGATCTTCACCCCGGCGGCCTGCGAGGGAACGACGACCCTGTTCCCGGTTCAGTACTTCGAGGACACCACCGCCTACCTGACGCAGAGCGGCCAGCTGTACAACGAGGCCAACGCGATGGCGCTCGGCCGCGTCTACGCGTTCGGGCCGACCTTCCGCGCGGAGAAATCGAAGACGCGCCGGCATCTCACCGAGTTCTGGATGGTCGAGCCGGAGATGGCCTACGCGACGCTCGACGACGTGATGGAGCTCGCGGAGGGCCTCGTGGTCTACGTCGTCGGCCGCGCCCTCGACAGGCGGAGGCGCGAGCTGCAGGTCCTGGAGCGCGACACGACCAGGCTCGAGCGCGTGCAGCCGCCGTTCCCGCGCATCTCCTACGACGAGGCAACCGGGATCCTGAAGAAGAAGGGGCTGCCGTTCGAGTGGGGCGGCGACTTCGGCGCGCCGGACGAGACCGCGCTGTCCGAGGAGTTCGACCGGCCGATCATGGTTCACCGGTATCCGGCGGCGGTGAAGGCGTTCTACATGAAGCCGGATCCCGTGCGGCCCGAGCTCGCGCTCGGCGTCGACGTGCTGGCCCCCGAAGGCTACGGCGAGATCATCGGCGGCGGCGAGCGCGCGACCGACTATGACTTCCTCGTCGAGCAGATCAAGAAGCACAACCTGCCGCAGGACGCGTTCGAATGGTACCT
Organism: Vicinamibacterales bacterium; assembly: GCA_035699745.1. Classification (NCBI taxonomy): domain Bacteria; kingdom Pseudomonadati; phylum Acidobacteriota; class Vicinamibacteria; order Vicinamibacterales; species Vicinamibacterales bacterium. The sequence continues at coordinate 73,658 of DASSPH010000017.1, read as the reverse complement.
GGACCTGCGCCGCTACGGCACGGTGCCGCACGGCGGCTTCGGCATGGGCATCGAGCGGGTGGTGAGCTGGATCTGCGGGCTGGAGCATCTGAGAGAAGCCATTCCCTACCCGCGCATGCTCTACCGGATGTACCCGTGAAAGTCGGCTTCGTCTCCCTCGGCTGCCCCAAGAATCTCGTCGACGGCGAAGTGATGCTGGGCTACGCCCAGCAGGCCGGCCACGAGATCACCCCCGACGCCGGCGATGCGGACGTCATCGTCGTCAACACCTGCGCGTTCATCGACAACGCGAAACAGGAGTCGATCGACGCGATCCTCGAGATGGCGCAGCAGAAGCGCGACGGCAAGTGCTCGCGCCTCGTGGTCACCGGCTGCCTCGCCGAGCGGTATCGCGACGAGCTGCGCAGGGAGATTCCCGAGATCGACGCGGTGCTGGGCACCGGCGAGGTGCCGGGCATTGTCGAGGCGCTGAGTCCGGCGTCCGGCGAGCGATATCCGATATCCGATGTGTCCGACGTCAGGACCTCGGATGTCCGGCCACTGACGTTCCACAAGAAGCGCCTCGGACATCGGACATCGGATACCGGTCATCGAAGCGAGCTGCCCAGCTATCTCTACGATGCCGAGACCCCGCGCGTCATCACGACTCCACGCCACTTCGCCTACGTGAAGGTCGCCGAGGGCTGCGATTACACCTGCGCCTTCTGCATCATCCCGACGCTGCGCGGCGAGTATCGGAGCCGCACGCGCGAGTCGATCGTCGCCGAGGCGCGCGCGCTGGCGGCGCGCGGTGTGAAGGAGCTGCTGCTCATCTCGCAGGACACGACGTTCTACGGCATCGATCGCCAGGAGCGCGGCGCGCTCGCCCGGCTGCTGCGCGAATTGAACGCGGTGGACGGCCTCGAGTGGATCCGCCTGCTCTATCTCTATCCCACCACCATCACCGATGACGTACTCGCGGCGATGGCGGACTGCGACAAGGTGTGCCGCTACGTGGACCTGCCGCTGCAGCATGCATCCGCGGACGTGCTCAAGCGGATGCGGCGCCCGGGCAACCGTCGGACCTACGACAGGCTGCTGGCGCGCATCCGTGAACGCGTCCCCGGCGTCACGCTGCGTACCACCTTCATCGTCGGTTTCCCCGGCGAAACGGACGCCGAGCTGGCCGAGCTCGAAGGGTTCGTCCGCGACACCGAGTTCGACCACATCGGCGTGTTCACCTACTCGCACGAAGAGGGCACGCGCGCTCACGCCCTGCGCGACGACGTGCCGGCGGCGGCGAAGCGCAGGCGGCGTGAGCGCATCATGAAGCTGCAGCAGGCGATCGTCGAGCGGCGGCAGCAGCAGCGGATCGGCACGGACGTGCGCGTGCTGGTCGACGGACCGTCTCCCGAACACGAGCTGGTGCTGCAGGGGCGGCTGGAGGGGCAGGCGCCGGACATCGATCCGGTCGTCTACCTGACCGACTGCGATCCCGCCGCGTTCACCGCGGGGCAGCTCATCCGCGCCCGGGTCGTCGGAGCGCAGGGCTACGATTTGGTTGCGACCGCCGGGTAATTCCGACGAGGCCCAATCCTGCTATACTGAGGGACGGTAGCTGCGGGGTTGGGGGTGAGAGTGGGCCGGTTGCCCACTTTTTGTGTTTCAGGGGCGAATTACGCCGAAAGCTGAAGACATCACGCGGCTTCGGGACGCGGCCGAGCGCGTGGCGAAGGGGCACGGGCTCGAGGTCTTCGACCTGCAGCTCCGGCGCGAGCCGATCGGGATGGTGCTGCGCGTGGTGATCGATCGCCCCGACCCCGGCCGGGTCGAGGCGCCCGAGGAAAGCGTCGGCATCGCCGAGTGTCAGCGGGTCAGCCAGGATCTGAGCGCGCTGCTCGACGTGGAGGATGAGTTCGGCGAGCCGGGGTTGGGAGACGCCTACACCCTGGAGGTCTCGTCGCCGGGGCTGGACCGCCCGCTCCGGCACGCGGCGGACTATCGGCGGTTCGCCGGGCGGCTGGCGAAGATCGTGACCGTGGAACCGATCGAGCGCCAGAGCGCGTTCGCCGGCCGGATCACCGGCGTCGAGAACGGCGCAGTGATCCTCGCGGAAGGGAAGAAGACGCACCGGGTGCCGCTCGATCGCATCAAGCGGGCGAACCTGGACGTGGAGTTTTAGGGCTTCGAGCTTTGAGCGTTCAGCTCTCAGCACGCGCTGGGAGTCGAGAGCTGAAAGCTGAGAACTGATTTATGCAGAATCCGCTGTTGCAGCAGATCGACGCCATCGCCAAGGAAAAGGGCGTCGAGCCGGACATCATCATCACCGCGGTGCAGGACGCCCTCGAGGCGGCGGCGCGGAAGAAGTACAAGGGCGAGGAGCTCAAGGCCCGCTTCAACAGCGAGACCGGTGATTTCGATCTCTTCACCGTCAAGAAGATCGTCGCCGAGGTCACCGACCCGGCGACGCAGTTCTCCCTGCACGACGCGCAGCAGATGTACGGCGACGAGGCCGAGGTCGACATGGAAGTCGAGTTCCCGCGCGACAAGGGGGAGCTCGGACGGATCGCCGCGCAGACGGCCAAGCAGGTCATCTTCCAGAAGGTCCGCGAAGCGGAGCGTGAGAACGTCTACGCCGAATACAGCAACCGCGTTGGCGAAGTGGTGAGCGGCGTCGTCAAACGGTTCGAGAACGGCGACATCATCATGGAGCTGGGCCGCATCGAGGCGCAGCTGCCGCGCAAGGAGCAGTCGCGGGCCGAGAACTACGCCGTCGGCGACCGCGTCCGCGCGGTGATTCGCGGCGTGAACCGCAGCGCCAAGGGGCCGCAGATCGTCCTGTCGCGCACCGATCCGGCGCTGCTCATCAAGCTGTTCGAGCAGGAAGTGCCGGAGATCTACGACGGCACCGTCATGATCCGCGGCGCCGTCCGCGAGGCGGGGGATCGCGCCAAGGTCGCCGTCTACTCGCGCGAGCGCGACGTCGATCCGGTCGGCGCCTGCGTCGGCATGAAGGGCACCCGGGTGCAGTCGATCATCCGCGAGCTGCGCGGCGAGAAGATCGACATCGTCGAATGGTCCGAGGACCCGGTGCTCTTCGTCACCAATGCGATCAGCCCGGCCAAGGTGCAGCGCGTCTCGATCGTGGACGACGCCGAGAAGGTGATGGAAGTCGTCGTCGAAGACAAGCAGCTGTCGCTCGCGATCGGCAAGAAGGGGCAGAACGTCCGGCTCGCCGCGAAGCTGACCGGCTGGAAGATCGACATCAAGAGCGAGGAAGAGAAGCGCCGCGAGGTCGAGGCGCAGTTCGGCGCGCTCGAGGCGAAGGCGGAAGCGGAGAGCGGCCAGCCGGCGCTCGACGCGGACGCGGGAAGCGACGCGCCGGAAGCGACCAGCGACGCGCCGGAAGCGGGAAGCGGAGAGCTGGACGCGAGTGGCGGACAGCCGGAAGCGGACAGCGAACAGCAATAGAGGTCTTTGTTGGCAACAGTTCGGATCTACAAAGTCGCGGAGCTGCTCAATCTCACCAGCCAGGAGGTCATGACCCTTCTCAAGAAGGAGCATGGCATCGAGGTGAAGAGCGCCTCGAGCACGATCGAAGAGGTCGTCGCGCGGGAGTTCGTCGGCAAGCAGGCGCGCCAGCGGAACATCAAGGTGCCGTCGAACGCGTCGTTCGCCGACACGCCCGGCCCGGCCACGCGCGGCGGCCTGAAGAAGCCGGGCGGGCGCGCCCCCGAGCCGGCCAAGCCGGCGGCCCCGCCGATGCCCGCGCCGCGTCTGGTGAAGACTGCGAAGCCCGCGGCGCCGCCCGCCGCGATCGAGACACCGGCGACACCTGCGCCCGTCACACCGGAGCCAATCCTGCCCGTCGAAATCCCGGAGCCCGTTCATGCGGAAACGCCGGCCCCTGCGCCACCCGAGCCGGACGTGCACGTTCCCGCGCCGGTGATCGAAGCTCCCCCGGCTGAAGCGCCCGCTGCGGCGCCTGCGGCCGCCGCGCCGGTGGAGCCGCCGCCGGCCCCCGTCGAGCCGCCGGTCGTCGAGGCCCCGGCGGCGAGTGCGCCACCACCGCCCGCGCCGCCGCGTCCCGTCGCGCCGCCTCCCGGGCGCATCGTGCCGCCGACGCTGCGGCTGCGCGTCGAGGATCCCAAGACCGGCGTCGCGCCGCCCGCGCCGCCGCGCCGTCCGCTGCTGGTGCGCCCGCCGCAGCCGACCACCCCGCCGCCCGCGGCGACGGGCAATCTGAGCAAGACGGCGCCGCCGCGTCCCGGCGGTCCGGCCGCGCCGCGTCCCGGCGGCCCTGTCGCGCGCCCCGGATCGTTTCCACGTCCGCAAGCGCCCATGGGCGGACCGCGTCCGCTCCCCTCGCAACCGGTGCGTCCGTCGCAGCCGCAGCGTCCGCAGGTGCCGGGCTATCGTCCGCCGCCGCCGCGGCCGTCGGGTCCGAGGCCTGCCGGGCCGCGCCGCGATCAACCGCGCATGCAGGCGCCGCCGACGACCGCGGCCGCGCCGCCGCCGGTGACGCGAACCATCACCCTGGCGGAAGGCATGACGGTCTCCGATCTGGCGGCGAAGCTCGACGTCAAGGCGAACGACGTCCTCAAGAAGCTGTTCCAGAAGGGGCTGATGATGCGCATCAACAGCACCCTCGACACGGACACGGCGTCGGCGGTCGCGCGCGAGTTCGGCGCGGAAGTCAAGATGCAGACGTTCGAGGAGGAGCTGCTGCAGGTCGAGGCCGAGGAGACCAGGCCCGAGGACCTCGTCACCCGCGCCCCGGTCGTCACCGTCATGGGTCACGTCGACCATGGCAAGACGACGCTGCTCGACGCGATCCGCGAGACCCGCGTGGCCGAGCGCGAAGCCGGCGGCATCACGCAGCACATCGGCGCCTACGCGGTGACGGTGGGCGATCGCAACGTGGTGTTCCTCGACACGCCGGGCCACGAAGCGTTCACCATGATGCGCGCCCGCGGCGCCCGCGTCACCGACGTCGTCGTGCTGGTGGTCGCCGCGGATGACGGGGTCATGCCGCAGACGCGTGAAGCCATCGATCACGCGAAGGCGGCGGGCGTGCCGATCGTCGTCGCGATCAACAAGATCGACAAGCCCAACGCCAACCCGGATCGCGTCAAGAAGGAGCTGTCGGACCTCGGGCTGGTGCCGGAGGACTGGGGCGGCCAGACCGTCACGGTGCCGGTCTCGGCGAAGAAGCGCGAGAACATTCCGGCGCTGCTCGAGATGATCCTGCTCGTCACCGAGCTGAGCGAGCTGAAGGCCAACCCGAAACGCAACGCCTCGGGCACGGTGCTCGAAGCGAAGCTGGACAAGGGGCGCGGCCCGGTTGCGACCGTGCTCGTCCAGGACGGCACGCTGCGGGTCGGCGACCAGATCATCGCCGGCACCATCGTCGGCAAGATCCGCGCGCTCATCGACGACCGCGGCAAGTCGATCAAGACCGCGCCGCCGGCCACGCCGGTCGAAGTGCTCGGTCTCGGCGGGCTGCCGGCGCCCGGCGATCTCTTCCAGGCGCTGGAGGACGCGGCCAAGGCGCGGCAGATCGCGCAGTACCGGCAGATGCAGGCGAAGGACAAGGCGCTCGGCTCGAAGGGCGCGCGCCTCACGCTCGAGTCGCTCCAGGCGCAGCTCGCCGAGGGCGGCATGAAGGAGCTGCCGATCATCGTCAAGGCGGACGTGCAGGGGTCGGCCGAAGTGCTGGCCGACACGCTGACCAAGCTGAGCGACGATCGGGTCAAGATCCGCATCATCCACGGCGGCGTCGGCGCGATCAACGAGTCCGACGTGCTGCTCGCGGCGGCGTCGAACGCCATCGTCATCGGCTTCAACGTGCGGCCGGATCGCAACGCCGCCGACGTCGCCGATCGCGACAAGGTCGACATCCGCCTGCACTCGGTCATCTACAACGTCGTCGACGAGATGAAGAAGGCGATGACCGGCCTGCTCGAGCCGACGCTGAAGGAAGTGCGCATCGGCAGCGCCGAAGTACGCGAGACCTTCAAGACGCCGAAGTTCGGCACCATCGCCGGCTGCATGGTCACCGAGGGACGCATCACCCGCTCGGGCGACACGCAGGCGCGCCTGCTCCGCGACAACGTCGTGATCCACGAAGGGAAGATCGGCTCGCTGCGCCGCTTCAAGGACGACGTCTCGGAGGTCAAGGCCGGGTTCGAGTGCGGCATCGGCTTCGAGAAGTACAACGACATCAAGGTCGGCGACGTCATCGAGGCGTTCGTGGTCGAGCGGGTTGCGGCGACGGCCTAGGAGTGCATGGGAAATCGTCCCGAGCGGGTGGGAGAAGCGATCCGCGACGAGCTGTCGACGCTGCTCGCGCGCGAGGTCCACGATCCCGGCGTCGGCTTCATCACCCTGACCAGGGTGAAGGTCTCGCCCGATCTGCAGCTCGCCCGCGTCTACTACACGTCGATGGGGGACGAGACGGCGCGCCGCGAGACGGCGCGGGCGCTCGGTCGCGCCACGCCGTTCCTCCGCCGCCAGGTGGCGCAGCGGCTGCGGCTGCGCCGCGCCCCCGAGCTGCAGTTCTTCTACGATGAGTCGGTCGCGCATCAGGACCGCATCGAGCAGATCCTGCAGGAACTGAAGGCCGACAAGGACTCACGCGGCGAGGAATGACACCCAAGCATGCCATCCGTGACGCGATTCTCGCGCGGCAGCGGTTCCTGATTTCTTCCCACGCCCGGCCCGACGGCGATTCGATCGGCTCCCAGCTGGCGATGGCCTACGCGCTCGACGCCCTCGGCAAGGACGTCCGCCTGGTCAACGCCGACCCGGCGCCGCTGCACTACATGGAATTCCCCGGACTGGAGCGCATCGAGATCGCGCGCGCCTTCCCGCAGACCGACGTCGACGCGGTGATCGTCATGGAGTCGGGCGACCTGCGGCGCACCGGCGTCGACGGGCTCGAGGGGCGCTTCACCATCAACATCGATCATCACCAGGGCAACACGTTCTACGGCAGCCTCAACTGGGTCGACGAGTCCGCCGCCGCGTGCGGCGAGATGGTGTTCGATCTCATCGAGGCCCTGGGCGTGCCGCTGACGATCGAGATCGCGACGCACGTCTACCTGGCAATCCTCACCGACACCGGGTCGTTCCACTATTCGAACATCACGCCGAAGACGTTCGACATCTGCGCCAGCCTGGTGAGCGCGGGGGTGAATCCCGCCGCGATGGCGCGCCGGGTGTTCGACCAGAACAGCTTCGGCAAGCTGCGTCTGATCGGCGCGCTGCTGGCGCAGATGGAGCTGCTCGCCGGCGGCCGGCTCGCCGTCATGCACCTGGACGACGGCCTCATGAACGCGACCGGGACGACGTACAACGACACCGAGGGGCTGATCAACCTGCCGCTGACCGCGCGGGAGATCCAGGCGGTGGTGTTCTTCAAGCTCGGCGCCGACGGCGACATCCACGTCAGCATGCGGTCGAAGTACGACGTCGACGTCCGCGTCATCGCCGCGCGCCACGGCGGCGGCGGCCACAAGAACGCCGCGGGGTTCAAGGTCAAGGGGCCGCTGAGCGCGGTGCGCGACGGAATCCTGCAGGAGCTGGATGCGGCGATCGCGCAGGGCGCGCACACCCGCCGGTGATGCTGTCCGGTGTCCCCACCCGAACTGACGGGCGCCCTGCTCGTCGACAAGCCGTCCGGACCGACCTCGCATGACGTCGTGGCGTTCGCCCGGCGGCTGCTGAAGACGTCGCGGATCGGCCACACCGGAACGCTGGATCCGCTCGCGACCGGACTGCTCGTCCTGCTGGTCGGCCCCGCCACACGCCTCGCGCGCTTCCTGAACACGGACGACAAGGAGTACGTCGCCGACGTCCGCCTCGGGATCGCCACGCGGACCTACGATGCCGCGGCGCTGGACGAGACGGCGGTCCGCTGTGCGATGCCTGCTGGCGGATGGCCGGCGGCCATCGAGCTCGACCGGGCGCTCGATCGGTTTCGCGGCTCGTTCCTGCAGACACCGCCGCCGTATTCGGCAAAGAAGATCGCGGGCGTCGCCGCGTACGACAAGGCGCGCCGGAACGAAGCGGTGGACCTTCAGCCGGTGCCCGTCACCGTCCGGGAGCTTCAGGTTCTGCCGGCAGCGGACAGTGACTCTGGACCCGCAGGCCCCGGAGCCGGCGGCCTCGTCCGCCTGCGGGTCGTCGCCTCCGCCGGCTTCTACGTCCGCTCGCTGGCGCACGACCTCGGCCGGGCGTTGGGGTGCGGCGCGCACCTGGAGGCGCTGCGGCGGACGCGGGCGGGACGGTTCCGCGTCGAGGACGCCGCGACGCTGGACGCGCTCCAGGCGGCGGGTCCCGCGGCCGCGCGGCTGGTGCCGGTGAGCTCGCTGCTGGCGCACCTGCCGGCGGTCGCGCCGACGGCCGAAGGGCTGCGCCGCGCCGCGCACGGCAATTCCCTGAGCCCGGCGCACCTGGAAAAAGGGGACTGTCCCCATTTCCCGGTGCCCGGCGCAGGGTTTGGCGCGGAAACGGCCGATTTTCCGCCGACGCGCCCCGAGTATTCCGCGGAAACGGGGACAGTCCCCTTTTTCCGGGTGCTCGACGCGGCCGGGGACGTCGTCGCGGTGGCGGAACGCCGCGCCGACGGGCTTTTGCATCCGCTGGTCGTACTAAGGTAAAATACTGAACCGTTTAGAAATAACGGACAACGGCGGCCCGGGGCGGTGCATGTCGCGCCGGCGGTCTGGGCCGTGCGTGGAAGGCACCATCGTGTTCAGCAAGGAACGCAAAACCGAAGTCATCAGCACGTACAAAACCCACGACGGCGACACCGGGTCCCCCGAAGTGCAGGTCGCGCTCCTCAGCGAGCGCATCAGCTATCTCACGGAGCACTTCAAGAATCACGCGAAGGATCACCACTCCCGCCGCGGCCTCCTCAAACTGGTCGGCCAGCGCCGGAGCCTTCTCGATTACCTGAAGCGCAAGGACTCGGATCGGTACGCGGATCTCATCAAGCGGCTCGGCATCCGCAAGTAGCCCGCCCGAACGCACTCACTGGAAGCTGGCGCAGCTCATTTCGAAAGACAGGCACATGCAGACACGCGACATCTCCGTCGGTGGTCGAACGATCTCCCTTGAAACCGGCCGTATGGCCAAACAGGCGGACGGCGCCGTCCTCGTCCGTTCGGGCGATGCCGTGGTCCTCGTCACCGCCTGCGCGGCGGCGACGCCGCGCGAAGGCATCGATTTCCTCCCCCTCACCGTCGACTACAAGGAAAACACCTACGCCTCGGGGCGGATTCCCGGCGGCTTCTTCAAACGCGAAGGCAAGCCGAGCGAAAAGGAAGTGCTCACCAGCCGCCTGATCGACCGGCCGATCCGGCCGCTCTTCCCCGCCACCTGGCGCACCGAGACGCAGATCATCGCGCTGGTGCTCTCGGCCGACGCACAGAACGACACCGACGTGCTCGCGATCACCGGCGCCTCCGCCGCACTGGCGCTCTCGACGATCCCCCTGCAGAAGACGATCGCCGGCGTGCGCGTCGGGCAGGTGGACGGCCAGTTCGTGATCAACCCCACCTTCGAGCAGCGCAAGGTCAGCCAGCTCGATCTCATCGTCGCCGGCAGCGCCGACGGCATCGTGATGGTGGAAGCGGGGGCGAAGGAAGTCTCCGAGAAGGACATGGTCGCGGCGCTCGAGACCGCGCACAACGCGATCAAGCAGATCATCGCCGGCATCGAGGCGCTCGCCGGGCAGGCCGGCAAGCCGAAAGCGGCGGTCGCCGCCAGGGACATCGACGACGGATTCCGCCGCGACGTCCACGGCAGGGTCTATGACAAGCTCGCCGCGGCGATGCGGATCCAGGACAAGCTCGAGAACTACGGCACCGTCGACCGCGTGCTCGACGAGCTCGTCTCCGGCTACGACGAGGACGACGACGAGGCGCGCGCCAACGCCAAGGCGGTGTTCAAGGACCTGAAGGAACAGGTCATGCGCGACGAGGCGCTCGAGCGCGGCAAGCGGCTCGACGGCCGCAAGTTCGACGAGATCCGTCCGATCACCATCGAGGTCGGCGTGCTGCCGCGGACCCACGGCTCGGCGCTGTTCACGCGCGGCGAGACGCAGGCGCTCGTCACCGCCACGCTCGGCACCGCCGACGACCAGCAGAAGATCGAGACCATGGACGGCGAGGTGTGGAAGCGCTTCATGCTCCACTACAATTTCCCGCCGTTCTCCGTCGGCGAGGTCGGCCGCTTCACCGGGCCCGGCCGCCGCGAGATCGGCCACGGCGCCCTCGCCGAGCGCGCCCTCACGCCGATGCTCCCCGCGGAGGAGAAGTTCCCCTACACCATCCGCATCGTCTCCGACATCCTCGAGTCGAACGGATCGTCGTCCATGGCGTCGGTGTGCGGCGGATCGCTGGCGATGATGGATGCCGGGGTGCCGCTGAAGAAGCCGGTCGCCGGCGTCGCGATGGGCCTCATCATGGACGAGTCCACCGGCAAGTACGCCGTGCTCACCGACATCGCCGGCGCCGAGGATCACTACGGGGACATGGACTTCAAGGTCACCGGCACCGCCGACGGCATCACCGCGCTGCAGATGGATATCAAGGTCGCGGGCATTACCGCCGAGATCATGACCAAGGCGCTCGATCAGGCGCGGGCCGGACGGCTGTACATCCTCGACAAGATGCAGCAGACGCTCGGCGCGTCGCGCTCGGACGTCTCGGCGCACGCGCCGCGGATCGTCACCATCAAGATCCCGGTGGACAAGATCCGCGACGTCATCGGCCCGGGCGGCAAGATGATCCGCAGCATCATCGAGCGCACCGGCGTGAAAATCGACGTCGAGGACAACGGCACGGTGAACGTCGCCTCGGCGGACGAGGCCTCGGCGGCCAAGGCGATCGGCATCATCCAGGAGCTGACCGCGACGCCGGAGCTGAACAAGACGTACATGGGGAAGGTGCAGCGGATTACGGATTTCGGCGCCTTCATCGAGATCATGCCGGGACTCGACGGCCTGCTGCACGTCTCGGAGATCGCGCACCATCGCGTCAAGGACGTGCGCGACGAGCTGAAAGAGGGGGATCAGGTGATGGTCAAGGTGATCAACATCGATCCCTCCGGCAAGATTCGGCTCAGCCGGAAGGCGCTGCTCCCCGTCCCCGCCGCCGAACCGGCGCGGCGGGAATAGCGGAGGCGGCCTCCCCGGCGACAGCCACAGCGGGGCGGCCAGCCGTTTGGCCGGCCGTTCCGTCTAATACCTTGGGAGGCACCAAGATGCGCGTACGTCAGTGGGTAGGTTTTTCAACGCTCGCCGCGTCCGTGCTGTATTTGGTCTCGGCGGCGGCCGCTCCGCGGGAAGCCGGTGCACAGGACCAGGGGCAGGTCCGCGAATTCACCGTTTCGGGTAACGGCTTCACCTTCAGCCCGGCCGCGCTCGCGGTCAACAAGAACGACCTGGTGAAGATCACCTTCACCGCCCAAGACATGCCCCACAGCTTCACGATCGACGATTACCGCATCGTGAAGCGCGCCGGGACCGGCCAGACCGTCACCTTCGAGTTCCGGGCCGATCGGGCCGGCTCCTTCACCTTCTACTGCAACCTGACGCAGGACCCGAAGTGCAAGGATATGAAGGGAACCCTGGCCGTCCGCTAGTCTCATAAGCTCAAGGCATAGCTCGAATAAATACTTTCTATTTTGCTTCTGGCTGCCGGGGATCCAGAATCGCTGGGTCTTCCCACGGGCAGGGCATTATGGACCTCCGTCAGCTCGAGATCGTTCGCGCCATTGCCGAGACCGGCTCGTTCACCGGGGCGGGCGGCCGCCTGCACGTCTCGCAGTCGGCCATCAGCCGCCAGATTCTGCTGCTCGAGGACGAGTTCCACGAGCGCCTCTTCGTCCGCCTGGGGCGGCGCGTGCAGATCACCGCCGCGGGCGAGGCGATCCTCCAGCTCAGTCATCGCGTCTTCAACGACATCCGCGATACGTCGGCCAGCATCACCGACAAGCAGAAGACGCTCTCCGGCACGCTGAATCTCGTCGGCGGGATGACGGTCTGTCTCTACGTGTTCCCGCAGTTGCTGAAGGAGTTCAAGAAGCACCATCCGCACGTCGACTTGAAGGTCGCGACCGGCGGCACCCAGCGGCTGCTGCGCCGCCTTCGCACGCGGCGCGCGGATCTGGCGCTGCTGACGCTGCCGATCGACGATCCGGCGTTCACGACCGTTCCGGTGCTGCGCGAGGAGCTGATGCTGGTGATGCCCGCGGGCCATCCGCTCTCCTCGAAGCAGTCGGTCGGCGTCGAGGCGCTCGTCGGACTGCCCTTCGTGCTGTTCGAGGCCGGTTCGAACACCCGCCGCACGCTGGACGAGTTCTTCGTCCGCGAGCAGATCAAGCCGCGCATCGTCGCTGAAACCGAGAACGTCGAGATCATCAAGTCGATGGTCGCGTCCGGCCTGGGCGTGAGCATCTGCCCCTTCCAGTCGGTCGAGCGCGAGAGCCGCGGCGGCTCGCTGAAGGTTGCGCGCATCCGCGGCCAGAACCTGGTGCGCGAGACCGGCTGGGTCTACCGGTCCGACGAGCGCGTGCCGCGGGTCGTGCAGGAAATGATGGCGACGCTCACGCGCATGGCGCCGACGCTGCTCTCCACCGTCGACCGCGCGTCATGAGGCTCACGGCGCGCGACGTCGACAAGCTGCTCGTGTTCACGGCAGCGGAGGTGGCTCGCCGCCGCAAGTCGCGCGGACTGAAACTGAATCATCCGGAGGCGGTCGCGTTGATCAGCGCGGAGCTGCTCGAGGGCATCCGCGACGGACGCAGCGTGTCGGAACTGATGGCGTTCGGCGCCGCCGTCCTCGGCCGCGCCGACGTCATGGAAGGGGTCGCCGAGATGATCAAGGAAGTCCAGGTCGAGGGGACCTTCCCCGACGGCACCAAGCTGATCACCGTGCACGATCCCATCAGGTGAAGCGCCATGGTCCCCGGCGAGCGCGTCATCCAGCCAGGTGAGATCGAGCTGAACGCGGGGCGGCCGCGAACGCGCCTCCGCGTGGCCAACACCGGAGATCGGCCGATCCAGGTCGGCTCCCACACCCACTTCTTCGAAGTCAATCCGGCGCTGACGTTCGACCGCCAGCAGGCCTACGGCTGCAGGCTCGACATTCCCGCCGGCACGTCCCTGCGCTTCGAGCCGGGCGACGAACGCGACATCACGCTGATCCCGGTCGCCGGAACGCGGGCGGTCTACGGCATGAACGGCCTGGTCAACGGCTCGCTGCGATGAAGATCCGCCGCGACACCTACGCGAGCCTCTACGGCCCGACCACGGGTGACCGCGTCAGGCTCGGCGACACCAGCCTCTTTCTCGAGATCGAGAAGGACCACGCGAGCTACGGCGAGGAAGTGGTCTTCGGCGGCGGCAAGGTGATTCGAGACGGGCAGGGGCAATCACAACTGTCCCGCGCCGGCGGCGCACCGGATCTCGTCATCACCAACGCCATCGTCCTCGACTACTGGGGCGTGGTGAAGGCGGACGTCGGGGTGCGTGACGGACGCATCGCCGCCATCGGGAAGGCCGGCAATCCCGACATCCAGGACGGCGTGACGCCCGGACTCGCGATCGGCCCCGGTACGGAGATCATCGCCGGCGAGCATCGCATCCTCACAGCCGGCGGCATCGACGCGCACATTCATTTCATCAGTCCGCAGCAGGTCTGGGAAGCGCTCTACAGCGGCGTGACGACGATGATCGGCGGCGGCACGGGGCCGGCGGAGGGAACGCGCGCGACGACGTGCACGCCGGGACCCTGGCACCTGCACCGGATGATCGAGGCGACGCAGGGCCTGCCGATGAACTTCGGCTTCCTCGGGAAAGGCAACGCCGCGACGATTCCGGCGCTCGACGAGCAGATCCGCGCCGGCGCCATGGGACTGAAGCTGCACGAGGACTGGGGCACGACGCCGGCGACGATCGACGCGGCGCTGACCGTCGCCGACCGCTTCGACGTGCAGGTCGCCATCCATACCGACACGCTGAACGAGTCGGGGTTCGTCGAGCAGACGATCGCCGCGTTCCAGGGGCGCACGATCCACACCTACCACAGCGAAGGAGCGGGAGGCGGCCACGCTCCCGACATCATGCGCGTCTGCGCGCTGCCGAACGTCCTGCCCTCGAGCACCAACCCGACGATGCCGTATACGGTGAACACGCTCGACGAGCATCTCGACATGCTGATGGTCTGCCACCACCTGAACGCCTCGGTGCCCGAGGACGTCGCGTTCGCCGAATCGCGGATCCGTCCCGAAACGATGGCGGCAGAGGACGTGCTCCACGATCTCGGCGCGATCAGCATGATGTCGTCGGACTCGCAGGCGATGGGCCGCGTCGGCGAGGTGATCGCGCGAACGTGGCAGACGGCGCACGTGATGAAGGAGACCCGTCCGCCTGCGGCGGTTCGCGGCGTCGCCGCGGCAGGTCCGGCGGATAACTTCCGGATACGGCGGTACCTCGCCAAGTACACGATCAATCCCGCGCGCGCGCACGGGATCGCCGACCACGTCGGATCGATCGAAGTCGGCAAGATCGCGGATCTGGTGCTGTGGGATCCCGCGTTCTTCGGCGTCAAACCCGATCTCGTGCTGAAGGGCGGCGCGATCGCCGCGGCCGCCATGGGGGACCCCAACGCGTCCATCCCGACGCCGGAGCCCGTGCGCTATCGGCCGATGTTCGCCGCGCTCGGCGGCGCGCCGGCGGCGACCTCGTGGACGTTCGTGTCACAGGCCTCGCTGGACGGCGGCGCGCTGCCCTCCCAGCTCGATCGGTCGCTGCTGCCGGTGAGCGGCACGCGGGCGATTGGCAAGAAGGACATGGCGCTGAACGACACGCTGCCGTCGATCGCGATCGACCCCGAACGCTACACGGTGACCATCGACGGCGAACGCATCGTGCCGCGCCCCGCCGCGGCGCTTCCGCTGGCGCAGCGCTATTTTCTGTTCTGACGGACATGGGAGAGACGATCGAGATCCCGATGACCGCGGCGGACCGCCGGCGCGTCCGCCGCCTGGTGTCGGCGCCCGACGGCGTGCAGTTCCCCCTGCAGCTGCCGGCCGGATCGGTGCTGCAGCCCGGTCAAGTGCTGCACGAAGCCAACGGGCGTGCTTACGTCGTCGCCGCCGCCGCCGAAGACGTGGTCGTCGTGCGGCCGGGGAGCCTGGCGGAGTCGGCGCGGGTGGGGCATGTGATCGGCAACCTGCACCGCGACATCGAGACGGACGGCGACGCGGTGATCGCGCTCGCAGACACGGCGCTCGCCGAACGCCTGCGGCGCATCGGCGTGCCGTTCACTGCCGAGCGGCGGGCATTCCACGGGCGGGCACCGGGGGAGCACGCGCACTGATGGATCGCGATGAGGATCTGCGGCTGCTGCGGCTGCTGCAGCTGTTCGACTCGCAGTTTCCGGTCGGCGCGTTCGCGCACTCCGGCGGCCTCGAGACCTATGCGGCACGAGGCGGCGCGCTGCCGGAGCTGCGGCAGGTGCTGCACGCCCAGATTCACCTCGGATGGGGGCGCTCGGAGCTCGCGGCGGCGTGGCTCGCCTGGCAGGCCGCCGACGATCCGATTGACGAACCGGCACTCGCGCGACTGGGCGCCATGCTGGACGCCGTCAAGGTCGTGCCGGCGATTCGCGAGATGAGCCTGGGGCTGGGACGCCGCACGCTCGACCTGCTGGTGCGCCTGCATCCAGGCGTCCTGCCGCCCGTTCCCCGCCCGCATCACGCGATCGTGGTCGGCGTGGCGGGACGGCGGCTCGGCATCGGGTCGCGGCCGCTCCTTCTCGCGTTCGCGCAGAGCCTGGCCGCGGGCACGCTCGCCGCGGCGGTGCGCTGCATGCCGATCGGTGCGGCGCAGGCGCAGGCCGTCCTGATCGAAGTGCAGCCGCTGCTCGGCACCGCGGTCGCGCGGGCGATGGCAGATCCGGAGGATTCGCTCTTCACCTGCACGCCGGCCCTGGATCTGCGCAGCCACCAGCAGGCGTCGCTGCACACGCGGCTGTTTCAGACATAGGAGCAGGCAGTGGCCAGGGTCACGATCGGCGTCGGCGGACCGGTGGGATCGGGCAAGACGGCGTTGCTCGATGCGCTGTGCAAGCGGCTGCGCGAACGCTACAGCCTCGCCGTGATCACCAACGACATCTACACCGACGAGGACGCCGAGTTCCTGATGCGGTCGGGCGCGCTGCCGCTGGACCGCATCCGCGGCGTCCAGACCGGCGGCTGTCCCCATACCGCGATCCGCGAAGACACGTCGATCAACCAGGAAGCGATCGACGCCGCCGTCGCGAAGTTCCCCGACGTGCAGATTGTCTTCCTCGAGTCGGGCGGCGACAATCTCGCGGCGGCGTTCAGCCCGGAACTGGTGGACGTCAGCATCTACGTGGTCGACGTCGCCGGCGGCGACAAGGTGCCGCGGAAAGGGGGACCCGGCGTCACGCGCAGCGACCTGCTGATCGTCAACAAGATCGATCTCGCTCCCTACGTCGGCGCCGATCTCTCCGTCATGGAGCGCGATGCGCGTGCGGTCCGCAGCGGCAAACCCGTCCTGTTCACCAATCTGAAGACCGGCGAGGGGCTCGACGCCGTGATCGGCTGGATCAGGCACGACGTGCTGTTCGAGGCGTCCGGCTCCGCGCCGGGCGCTCCGGCGGGCAGATGATCGCCACGCAGGCGGCCGGACGCGCCACCCTGCGCTTCGCGCGCGCCGGACGGCACACACGGCTTGCCCATTCACAGGTCAGCGCGCCGCTCGCGATCGTCCGGCCGTTCGACCTGCCGGACGGCCGGCTGGTGATTCAGCTCGTGACGCTGGGACCGGGACTGTGCGGCGGCGACGCCGTGCACGTGGACGTGGCCGTCGACGAGGGAGCGGCGCTCGTCCTCACCACGACGGCAGCCACGCGCGTCATGAGCATGTCTCCCGGCGACCGCGCCAGCCAGCACGTCGCGCTGCGCGCCGGGCCCGGTGCGTCGCTCGAGTACTACCCGGCGCCCGCCATCCCGTTTCCCGGCAGCGCGCTCACCCAGTCGCTCACGATCGACGCCGATGAAAGCGCGCGTGTCGCGGTCGTCGAGAGCTGGGCGCTCGGCCGCAGCGCGCGGGGCGAGTACCTGCAGTTCCGCTCGCTGTCGAGCCGGACACGGTTCACAACCGGCGGCACGCTCCTCTACGCCGACGCGCTGCAGCTCGAGCCCGCGGAGCACGACGTGGCCAACGCCGGCATTCTCGACGGCCGGCGCTATCTTGCCGCCGGCTTCTTCACGGGCGTGGACGCGATCGCCGCGCCTGACCCGCACCCCGACGCCGCGCTCGCCATGTCGCGCCCCGGCCTGGCCTACTTGCGCGTGCTGGCCGACGATGCGCCGGCGCTCGACGCCGCGGTCCAGCGATCACTGGAACGGGTGGCGCTGGCGTGGAACCGCCCGGCCGTTCGCTTCGACCGCTTCCGCTGCTGACAGTTCGCTTTCGTGCCGCGCGCGCGCGCCGGTCTGGATCGCGCGCGCCGTTTCGTAGGCTCCTCGCTCGGTCAGCCACGCCTGGCCTGTCTCGACCTGCTTCACCAGGCTGACGCGGTCCACCTGCTCGAGCACGTGCTCGAACTCGTGGGCGAGCAGCTCCGCGTAATCCTCGCCGAACGACAGCTGAATGTCGGCCCGCAGCGCGCCGGTGTCGAACCGCCGGATCGTCGTCTCGGCGCGGCTGCCCGACCGCGACGGCACCAGCCGCACCTGCACGCGCAGGACGATCACCGCCGCGAGGCGCTGGCACTGCTGCCGGAACGTCTGCGACTGCTGCAGAAGCCCAAGGGCGAAGGTCTCGAGGGCCCCCGCGTCGATGTTGATCGGCAGCGAGGACTCACAGACGGCGGCAGCGGACGATCCCGCCGGAGCACCCGGCAGCACGACGGCAGCGAGCACCAGCGGAACGGCGAGCGAACGGACACGGCGCATGAAACAGCCTCCTCATTCCGAGGCTAGCGCCTGCGCCGCGATCGCTTCGATACATTGTCGGTATTGCGCGCATGTGTACTGCGCGCCAATCGGTGAACTTCCCGCAGTTTCAGTTCGAGATGCGCGCCGATGATGACGGCGATGCGTGCTTTCTATCCGCTGCCAGGCACGCCGACGCGAGCGTCTGATATCCCGCGATCGCCTGCTCCAGTGCCGCGATCGTGAGATGCTCCTGCGCCGTATGCGCGTCGAGAAACGACCCGGGGCCGTAGAGAAGCGGCGCCCCCCAGCGATCGAGGAGCGGAACATCCGTCGTGAACGGAAACAGCGCGCTCCTGATCCCGGGGATGGTATGCAGGCGCACCATGGGAACGCGGAGCACTTCTTCGACCGCAACCGCCGGCTCCAGCGTGCGCGCCACCTGCAGCACGTCGTCGGGAGATCCGACGATGCGGAACATGACCTCCGCCGAGGCCGCCGGCGAGATGACGTTCGGCGCGACGCCGCCTTCGATCAGGCCGATGGTGTAGAAGGTCTCCCCCAGCTCCGGATCGCCCGGCCATTTCAGCTGGCGCATCCGGACCAGAGCATCCAGCAGCTTGTCGATGGCGGAGATGCCCTGCTCCGGGGCGGCGGAATGGGCGGCGCGCCCCGCCGCCGAGAGACGCAGCCGCAGCATCCCTCGCGTCGCCGTTCCGAGCCGGTTGTCCGTCGGCTCGCCGTTGATGAGAAAGGCCGATCCCGGCGCGGCGGCATTCGCCACCGCCGCGCCGTCGCTGCCGCGTTCTTCGCCGACGACGAAGAGGAGGCCGATGCGCCGCTCGCCTCGCGCGCGCATCTGCTCCGCCGCCGCCACCTGGGCGGCGAGAATCCCCTTGGCGTCGCACGAGCCGCGGCCGAACAGCGTGCCGTCACGGACGTCGCTGGGGAAGAACGGCGGGACGCAGTCGAAGTGCGTCGAGAGGACCACGACCGGATCGTCGAGGCGCGCGAACACATTGAACCGCCCGTCGGCGACGGGCTGGCGCTCGACGCGGTATCCGAGCGCGTCCAGCCGCGCCGCGAGCCATTCCCCCGCCTGTTGTTCGCGCCCGGTCGTCGAGTCGATGTCGATCAGTTCCCGCGCGAACGCCACCGCTGCTAGCGTATCCATGATTCGAGCGCGGTCCTCGCCGAAGTCCTCTCGTCGCGATATTTCACGATGATCGGCGCGGCGATCGACAGCCCCCACTCGCGCCCCTTGCCTGACGTCACCGGCCGGGTTCCCGGCACCACCACCGCCGCTTCCGGAACGATCAGCGGCTGGCCCGCCACCGGCTCCACGATGCGATCGTTCGGCAGGTCGTAGAGGGGCGTCGACGCCGTCAGAATCGTGCCCGCGGCGAGCACCGCCCGGCGCTTGACGATGGTCCCTTCGTAGACGCCGCAATTGCCGCCGACCAGCACGTCGTCCTCGACGATCACGGGCAGCGCGCCGACCGGCTCGATCACGCCGCCGATCTGCGCCGCCGCGCTCAGGTGCACCCGCGATCCGATCTGCGCGCACGACCCGACCAGCGCGTGCGAGTCGATCAGCGTCTCGTCGCCGACGTAGGCGCCGATGTTGACGAACATCGGCGGCATGCAGATCACGCCGCGTCCGAGCCATGCGCCGTCGCGAATCGTCGATCCTCCCGGCACGACGCGGACCGCCGACCACGCGCCGATCGCTTTCAGCGGCAGCGTGTCCTTGTCGAAGAACGGCCAGCGCCCGTGATCCGCCGACATGTCGATGATGTCCCCGAAGCGGAATCCGAGCAGGATGCCGCGCTTGACCCAGGCGTTCACTTTCCACCCGCCGGGGGCCGAGGCATCCGGCTCCGCGGCGCGCACCGTGCCGTCCGACAGGGCCGCGCGCAGGGCCGCGAATGCCTGGCGCGCCTCCTCGCGCGGCGCCTCGGCGCCGGCCGCCGCAAGCCGCTCGACGGTCTCTTCGAGCACGGCTGTCGTCACGCCGGAACCCCTCCAGTGATGCCGAGCGCCTGCAGGACCGCCTCGATCTTCTGCTTCGACGCGGGACGCGGCGGCACCATCGGCAGCCGATACACCTCTTCCAGCAGGCCGAGAATCGCCATCGCGCTCTTCACCGGGATCGGATTCGACTCGATGAAGTTCACCTGCAGCAAGGGCATCAGCCGCTGGTGCAGCGCGCGCGCGCCGGCGAAGTCACCGCGCTCCGCCAGCTCCACCATGCGGCTCATCTCCGAGGGAATCTCGTTCGACGCAACCGAGACGATGCCGCGGCCGCCGATGGCCATCAGCGGCAGCGTCAGCGCATCGTCACCCGAGAGCACGATGAAGTCGGCGGGAACGCTGGCGCAGATCTCGCACATCTGCGTGACGTTGCCCGACGCTTCCTTGACCCCGACGATGTTGGGAATGGTGCTGAGGCGCACGAGCGTCGCCGGATCGACGTTGCACCCGGTCCGTCCGGGCACGTTGTAGACCACGATCGGCAGGCCCACCGCTTCGGCGATCGCGCGGTAGTGCTGATAGAGCCCCTCGGGCGTCGGCTTGTTGTAGTAGGGAGTGACCGAGAGAATGCCGTCCGCGCCGGCATCGCGCATGCGCCTGGCAGCGTGGATGACTTCACGGGTGTTGTACCCGCCTGCTCCCGCAAGCACCGGGACGCGTCCCTTCGCTTCGGCCACGACCAGCTGGACGACGCGGATCTGCTCCTCGTCCGTGAGCGTCGGCACTTCGCCGGTCGTGCCGCACGGCACCAGGAAATGGATCCCGGCGTCGATCTGACGCCGCGCGAGCCTGGAGACCCCTGCCTCGTCGAGCGATCCGTCGCCGCGGAACGGGGTCACCAGCGCGGTGCCGCATCCAGTGAATGGGCGTCTCATCGTGTCCTCCTTGGGGGTTCGTTCGCCTGCGAACCCAACCCTACTACGTCCGCCATGGTGAACCAGCCATGTTTCCCGATCACCCAGCGCGCCGCCGCGAGCGCGCCTCGCGCGAATGCCGCGCGGTCGCGCGCCTGGTGCGTGAAGGTGATCGTTTCCGAGGCCGCGTCGAAGCCCAGCGTATGCGTCCCGGGGATCGCCCCGGCGCGGGTCGAGGCGATCGGGACGTCGGCGTCGTATCCCGATTCGCGCAGGCTCGCTGCGAGCGCGAGTGCCGTGCCTGACGGCGCGTCGCGCTTTGCCGCGTGGTGCAGCTCGTGGATCCACGCGCCGAATGCCGGCTGAGCGGCCATCAGCGCGCCGAGCTGGCCGGCAACGGCCAGGAAGATATTGACGCCAATCGCGAAGTTCGGCGCGGCGACCACCCCGAGATTTCCCGACGCTGCCGTCAGGCGGACTGCCGGTTCATCCGCGTGCCAGCCCGTCGTGCCGATCACCACCGGTGTGCCGCTCTGGGCCAGGCGGGCAACGGTTCCGGGCACCGCATCCGCGACCGAGAAGTCCACGACCACGTCCGCTTCGGGCCACTCCGTGCGCTGGTGCGCCGTGCGGCTGGTGATCGTGCCGGCGACGACGAAACCGGATTCCGCCGCGATCGACTCGACGAGCCGCCCCATGCGGCCGTGCCCGACGAGGAGCAGCCGCTGGCTCACCGTGCGGGCTCCTGCCCTGCCGCCGCCTCGGCGAGCGCCGGAGATCGGAACAGCTCGCGATGCAGGTGCATCATCGCCGGCGCGAGCGACGCCTCCGGCAGCACGATGGTGACGTTCTTCCGCGATGCCGCCTGAGAGATCATCCGCAGCGGGAATCCCGTCATGGCGCCGATGATCCGCGCCGCGAGCGTCGAGTTGGTCGCCAGCCGATCCCCGACGACGGTCAGGATGGCCATCTGCTCCTCGACCGTCACCTCGGCGAACTCCAGCAGCGAGGCGACGATCTCGGGCCCGCGCCGGTTGTCGTCGATCGTGACCGAGACGCTGACCTCCGACGTGGTGACGACGTCCACCGCCGTTTCCGCGGCCTCGAAGGCCGCGAAGACACGCAGGAGAAAGCCATGCGCCATCAGCATGCGGGTCGAGGTGATGTCGATCACCGTGATGCCGCGCTTGCAGGCGAGCGCGGCGAACGGCCGGCTGTTGACGGGCGGGTCGGCGGTAATCAGCGTGCCGCGCGCCTCCGGACGCCGGCTGTTGAGAATGCGGACCGGAATGTTGCGCGACACCGCCGGGAAGATCGTGCTGGGGTGCAGCACCTTGGCCCCGAAATAGGCCAGCTCGGACGCCTCGGCGAACGACAGGTGCGGCACGACCTCGGCATCGTAAACGATGCGCGGGTCGGCGGTGAGCATGCCGTCCACGTCCGTCCAGATCTGAATCTCCGCCGCATGCAGGGGGGCCCCGACGAGCGACGCGGAGTAATCGGATCCGCCGCGGCCGAGCGTGGTGGTGCTCCCGTCGGGCGCGCGGCCGATGAACCCGCCGAGCACCGCGATTCGGCCGGCGGCCACCACCGGTCCGATCGCCGCCTCCACCGCGGCGTTCGTCTGCTCGACGAGCGGCGCCGCGCAGGTGTAGCGATCGTCGGTCCGCACCGCGTCGCGGGCGTCGATCCACACGGCCGGGAGGCCGCGTCCGGTCATCGCGGCGGCGACCAGCCGGCTGCTCAGCAGTTCGCCGGTCGCCGCCACGGCGTCCAACGCCGCGGGTTCGCTCCCTGGCTGCTGCTGGATCGCGTCCAGCACGCGCTGCAGGTCCTGAACGAGGGTGTCGATGGCGGCCGCCAGCGATGGATCCCGGTCCGCCCCGAGCGCAACCGCCTGCGCGCGATGCCGGGCGAGCAGCGCCGCGACGCCGTCGCGCACCTCGGCCGCGGCACCGCCGCGCGCACTCTTCGCCAGCGACAGCAGGGTGTCCGTCACCCCGCCGAGCGCCGAGACCACCACGACAGGGGTGTTTCCCCTGGCGCGCTCGCGCTCGACGATCGCCACCACGCGGTCGATTGCCGCCGCGTCGACGACGGACGATCCGCCGAACTTCATCACAACCGCAGGCATACCCCGATCCTCCTACAGGCCGGCATCGAACCGGCCGCCGACACAAAAAAAGACCGCCGGCCCTGGTGAGCCGGCGGTCTGTTCTGAGTGGGTCGCGCGCTCGAGCTTATTCGTCTAGGTCACGTACGCGTCCACACGTCCCGCCGGCTGGCCCCATTTGGCCCGCTTTCGAGCGATGACGTGGACGGCGTGGAACATCAGTCCGCAAATCCTACGGCAAAAGCCCCGTCGTGATCATCCTCGGACACGTTGATCCCCGACTGCTCGAGCAGGGTCTGGATCTGCTGCTTGATCCATCCGCAGGGGTCCGGCGTGACCGCACGCAGCGCCTGCCATTCGGACTCGGTCAAGTTGACGGCGAGAAAGCGGCTGGTGTTGTTGCTCATGAACGAGAGAGTAACGCTGCGTCCGCACCACCCAAAACAGAATTAATGAATGGGCTCCATCAGTTTTCGGAATAGGTCGGCTGCGGCAGCCGCAGCCGGCTGCGACGGTAGCCATAAGCAAAGTAGATCGCAACCCCGATCCCCATCCAGATGATCAGGCGCTCCCAGGTCGCCCAGGGCAGCCCCAGCATCAGCACCAGCGCGACCACCGCCGAGAGAATCGGCAGCAGCGGCACCAGCGGCATGCGGAAGGGGCGGGGCAGATCGGGACGCGTGCGCCGCAGCACGATGATCCCCGCCGAGACGATGACGAACGCCATGAGCGTGCCGATGCTCACCAGCTGCCCGAGGGTGGCGATCGGGGTCAACCCGGCCGCCAGCGCGACGACGAACCCGGTCACCAGCGTCGAAAGGTGCGGCGTCTTGTATTTCGGATGCACCACGCCGGCCCACCGCGGCAGGAGGCCGTCCCTGGCCATCGCCAGGAAGATGCGCGGCTGCGCCAGCATCATCACCACCATCACCGATGTCAGCGCGGCGATCGCGCCGACGGTCAGGAGAATGCTCAGCGAATTCATCAGCGGCGCCCAGGGTGTATTCGCGGCGCGCCCCGCCGCCGCCTCCATCGCAATGACCAGCGGAGCGGGCTCGTTCAGCATCTGTTTATAGGGCACCACGCCGACCATCACGCCGGACATCAGGACGAACAGCACGGTGCAGATGGCCAGCGATCCGAGGATGCCGAGCGGCATGTCGCGCTGGGGATTGCGCGCCTCCTGGGCGGACGTCGACACCGCGTCGAAGCCGATGAACGCGAAGAAGATGACGCCGGCGCCGCGCAGAACGCCGCTCCACCCGTACTCGCCGAACGTGCCCGTGTTCTCGGGGATGAAGGGATGCCAGTTGGCCGTGTCGATGAACAGCGCGCCGGCGGCAATCACCACCAGCACGATCGCGACCTTGACGACCACGATCACCGAATTCACGCGCGCCGACTCGCTGACGCCGACCATGAGGAGTGCGGTCACGAGGACGGTGATCAACACCGCAGGCAGGTTGAAGACCGCCGTGACGGTCGCGCCGTTGGCCAGCTGAATCGCCGTCCCGGGCGCGGCGCTGAGGGCGGCCGGAAAGCCGATGCCGAGCTGATTCAGAAGCGTGACCAGGTTCCCCGACCAGCCGACCGCGACGGTGGCCGCGCCGAGCGCGTACTCCAGGATCAGATCCCAGCCGATCACCCAGGCGATGAACTCGCCGAGCGTCGCGTAGGCATAGGTGTAGGCGGATCCGGCGACCGGGACGCTGGCGGCGAACTCGGAATAGCAGAGCGCGGCGAGCACGCTGGTGAGGCCCGCGAGCACCATCGCGATCACGATGGCCGGCCCGGCGTTGGCGGCGGCCGCCTGTCCGGTCAGCACGAAGATGCCGGTGCCGATGATCGCCCCAACGCCCAGCATCGTCAGCTGGCCGGGGCCGAGCACCCGCTTCAGCGTGGCGTCGCCCGATCCGGTTTGTTCCTGCTTGATCTGTTCGATCGACTTGGTCGCGAATATGGACATCGCCAGACCGTGCGCGATCCGGCTGCAGGAAGTATTGAAAGCGGGTTCAAAACGCCGGAAGAAAGTCTTAAGTTCTTCTCAAGCCGAACCCGCGCGGGCGTTCTCAGCCGAGAACCCTGGCCTCGACGCCAAGTCCGCGCACGCGGGCCGCGATCGCGTCCAGCACTGCCGGCGGCACCGGCTGGAGCGCCCCGCCCCGCGGCGACGCGCTCAGCGCGCTGATCTCGACCGCCTCGGGGCGCACCCGTTCGATCGCCTCGAGCCAGGCATCCACCGCTCGCGGGGTGGTGTTGTCGATCCCGCGCGCCGCATCGCGCACGAATCTGGACTGGACGGTCAGGCCGCCGACGAACCTGAGATCCGCGATCAGCCGCCCGAGCGGCACCGACGGCGCGTTGATCACCCGGAACGTCGTGGCGTCGCCGGCGTCCAGCTTCATGCAGCGCAGGTCGAAGCGCGACAGGCTGTACACGACGTCGAGGCGGTTCAGCGTGGATCCGTTCGAGACCAGCGCGAGCTTCGCGTGCGGCGCCCGCTGCCCGCGCAGCGCCCACAGTCCGTCTGCGATCCGCGCGAACGCGGGATGCAGCGTCGGCTCGCCGGTGCCGGCGACGACGATCGTGTCGACGTCCGAGTGCTGCTGCAGCGCCTCGTCCACCGCCTCGATGACCCGCGCCGGCTCGGGGAACTCCCCTTCCTGCCGGGCCTCGCTTGGTCCGTATTGGCAGTAGGTGCAGTCGAAGTTGCAGGCCTTGTGTCCCGACGGAGCGAGATTGACCCCGAGCATGTGGCCGAAGCGCATCGAGTTGAGTGGTCCGTACACGGTTCCGGTCTGCAGCTGCATCGACGTCCTCCGAAGTCCGCGGTCTGTGGCCTGTCGCCGGTGGCCCGACGAGGAGCAACGGGTATGCCGCGGGAGAAGCCGCAATTCCTGCGCATTTTTCGCGATCGTCGCCCGGCTCTGGCGGTTCCGCGGGGGTTTCTCCGCGGCCGGTGCGAAGAATTCCCCAAGTGCATGTTTGATAACGTGTGCAGGGATGCGGGTCAGCTTCGGGCCGTTCGCCTTCGATCGTCAGAGCCGCCTGCTCTGGCGCGACGGCGCCGAGGTGGCGCTGCCGCCGCGCGTGCTGGGTGTGCTCGAACTGCTGATCGATCGCGCCGGCCAGGTGGTGGCGCGGCAGGATCTGCTGGACGCGGTGTGGAAGGACGCCTTCGTCACCGACACTTCGCTCGCCGAGGCGGTCAGCTTCCTGCGCCAGGCGCTTGGCGACGATCCGCAGTCCCCCCGCTACATCCAGACCATCCACCGCCGCGGCTACCGCTTCGTCGCCGCCGTCTCGGGGTCTGACGCCAATCCGGCAGCCGCGGACGCGATCGGGGGTCGGACCCCGGAACAGCACGTTGCCGTGTCCAGCCAGCCACGGGCAATTCCTGCGACCCCGGCGGCTGTGAAACCGTCGATCGCGTGGCAGTTGCTGCCATGGAGCATCGCGATTCTCTGCGCCGCGGCCGCCGCAGCGGCGCTCTGGCGGCTGACGGCCGGACACCCCGTGCCCGAACCACCGCCGATCGCGCGGTTCGAGCTGCGCCCGGCGGACGGCACGTCGTTCGACACGCGCGCGCCGGCGCTGGCCGTCTCCGCCGACGGCGCCACGCTCGCGTGGGCCGCGTGCGCGGACGACGGCGCGGGGTGCGCGGTGTACGTCCGCCGCGTGGATCGGCTGGACCCAGCGCGGCTGCCCGGCACGGACGGCGCGTCGGCGCCGTTCTTCTCTCCCGACGGACGCTGGATCGGCTTCTTCGCCGACG
Organism: Vicinamibacterales bacterium; assembly: GCA_035699745.1. NCBI lineage: Bacteria > Pseudomonadati > Acidobacteriota > Vicinamibacteria > Vicinamibacterales > Vicinamibacterales bacterium. The sequence continues at coordinate 46,924 of DASSPH010000017.1, read as the reverse complement.
GCAAGCTCAAGAAAATCCCCTCCGCCGGCGGCGCGCCGGCGATCCTCGCGGACGCCGCGGTTCCCGGCGGCGCGGCGTGGTCTGGCGATGGGCGGATCGTCTTTGCCGGACGTCCCGCCGGCGGCCTCGCCGTGGTGCCCGACCAGGGTGGCGCTGTGACGGCGCTGACCTCGCCGCGAAGCGAGCGCGGCGAGCTGCGGCACGTGCACCCGGCATGGCTGCCGGGAGGGGCGCTGCTCTTCACCATTGCCGCGTCGCCGCTGCCGGACGCGCCCGGCGAGCTCGCCGTCAAGCCGGCGCGGACGAACGACTGGAAGATCCTTCGCGCCGGCGTGACCAGGGCCACGATCGCCGGGCCGGGATACCTGCTCCTCTCGGCAGGCAGCGATCTGCAGGCGGCGACGTTCGACGAGCGCACGCTTGCGCTGACCGGCGAAGCGGACTCGGTGCTCGCGTCGGTCACCGGCGGCGAGGGCATCGCGCACTTCGCGATCGCGGGTGGAACCCTCGTCGCCGCGACGCCGCCCGGAATGCGAACGCCGCTGTGGAGCGACGGCGCCGGCGCGGCCGCGCTGTCGCGTCTGTCGTCGATTGCGGTCGCCCCGGACGGACGGCGCGTCGCCGGCGTGCTGGCGGACGGCAGCGGCGCGGACGTCTGGATCGCGGACCTGTCGTCGGGCGCGCTCACGCGCATCACCTACGGCGGTTCCAACGTGTCGCCGGCGTGGTCCCCCGACGGCACGCGTCTGTTCTTCGCAACCCGCACGAACGGCCCTTACACGATCGCGTCGCGTGCCGTGGGCGGCGGCGAAGCCGCGCGCGTCGTGCGCACCGCCGGCGCGCACGCATTCCCCTCGTCGATCGCCGCGGACGGCCGCATCGCGATCACCACGGTGACGGGCAGCGGTCATACCGCAGCGGCGATCGTGCCTGCAGCAGGCGGCGCCCCCGCGATCCTCGAGACGGGACCGTTCAACGAACGTTCGCCGTCACTCTCGCCCGACGGACGCTGGCTGGCCCTGGAGTCGGACGAATCGGGACGGACCGAGATCGTGGCGCGCGCCGTCGACGGCGGCGCGCGAATTCCGGTCTCGAACGGCGGTGGCACCCGCCCGCAATGGAGCGGGGACGGACGCGCGATCTATTACGCCTCGGGCGGCACCGTGATCCGCGCGGCCGTCGATCTCGACGGCCGCAGCGTCCGGACGCGTGAGACGATCGCCGCGCGCCCCGGCGCGCAGGTGCTTGCCGTCACCAGCACAGGACGCGCGCTGCTCGCCGCCGCTCCCGCAACAGCCGGGCGCGCTCTCGTGGTGCTGCAATGGCTGCGCGAGCTGCGACAGCGGCTCCCGCTCCCGGTGACCGCACCGAAGTAATCAGGCTGCGCCCGCGATCATTTTCCTGTCGACGAGAACAGTGCCGCGTTGAACAGCACCTTGAACGTGCCGAACGGCTGGCCGCGCCAATTCGGGCGGAACCCGAGCAGAATCACGCGGCCGCGATCCACCTCGACGTCCAGCGCCGCGGCCTTGCCCTGCAGGTTCTTCTCGCCGATCAGATATCCCGACAGGAGCGGCGACCCCGAATCCTGATAGCGGGCCAGCACGCGCCCGTTGAAGCCGTCGAGCGTCTCGAACACCGGGCTGCTGTCAGCGAACACCGCCGTCTTCTCTTCGAGGCCCGCCATCACCTGGTGGCTGCGATCGACGAGCACCTCCACGATCGTGCCGTGCATGAAGAAATCGTCGGAGCGCATGCCCGCGACCGCGTTCCTCACCGGGAGCTTGAACTGCTGAATCGCGAACGAGCTGGCGGCGTTCACACAGATCAGCGTGCCGCCGCCGCGCACGAACTGCTCGAACGTGGCCAGGTCCGCCGCGGTCAACCGGGTGGCGTACTCGGGACGCACCTCGCGCCCCGCGCCGCCGCCGCGGCCGCCCTGACCCCCCGCCGCCGCCCCCGCCGAAGAACCGCGTCCGCCCGCCGCCCCCTCGACCGGCAGCCGCGCATCGTCCGCCAGGATCACGGCGTCGACTCTTCCGGAGAGCGGCGTCCTGAAATCGGCGGGACGGAGCGTCACGTACTCGAACCCGTACTGCTCGAGCAGCCAGCGCGTCCACCCTTCGTCCATGCTGCCGCTCCACGGGCGGAACAGGCCGATGCGCGGCTTCGCCACTGCGGATGCGCCGGCCGCGGCTCGTTGCGCCACCAGCGCGAGCGACTTGACCAGCGCGTCCTGCTGCGGCTGCGTGAGACCGGACACGAGATAGCGGCCGTCCGCGTAGTGCACCGAGCCGCCGCTCGCCCACGCGCGGTTCAGCGCGCGGTAGGTGTTGTTCTGTGCCGGATCGAGCGCCAGGGCCGCGCCCTCTCCGGTGATGCGGCCGCCGGGCGGCACGATGGCGGCGGCGCCGGGATGGGTGTCGAAGCCTGCGCCGGGCACGCTGTCGTAGGGGGCGGCATCCCGATCCGCGGAGCTGTAAGGGACCGGCTTGACCTTCACGTCCGGCGGCGGACCGAGCAGCTTCATCTTCGTGCGCACGTCGGCGGACAGCGGCGTGGACGCGGCGGCGACGCGAATGCCCATCTGGAGCGGCAGCGTCCATCCGGCGGCGTCGTACGGACGTTCCGGCGGTCCGCCCGGATACTGACGCAGATCCGGATAGCGCTGCACGTCGAGCACCTCGCGCGCCATGGCCGCGAATTCCTGATCCGTCGGCACGATCCACGTGCCTGCCGGGTAGGCCACGCCGTCGATCGACGCCGCCTCGGTCAACTGCGACACGCGGACGCCGCCGAAGGCAAGACGGCGCAGCAGTTCGACCGGCGCGACCGGATCCCGCTGCTGCTGCGGAACGACGTAGGCGTACGGCGGCTTCGTCGCGCCCAGCGCGACCTGATCGCGCCCGGCACGATACCGGTTCATCAGCAGTGAGTCCTTGTACTTCGCCGCGAACTCGATCGTGGCGAGCGACGCCGTCTCCATGTACTCGACCGCGTCGCGGAGCCGCCACCACCCCGGTTTCCACGGGCTCGAGTACAGGCTCTGCGGCCGCAGGTCGCGCATGTTCTGCGGGAAGTCGTCGATCGTGTACTGGCGCGGCGTGGCATACGAGAACAGCGCCGTCTCGGTCCAGTACGCCGCCACGTTCTTGAAAATCGGCGCGTAGTCGATGTAACCGGGATACCACGCGTCGAAGGCGCGGCCCATGTGAGTCGCCCCTGGCTGGCCGTTCTCGTCGAGCGCCTTCGCGATCGCCATTCCGATCATGTTGATCTCGCGCGCGATGACCGGCGGCGCTTCGACGCCGACCGGCTCCGAGAACGGCGGCAGCCAGATGCGGGTGGGAAACGGCCCGACCTGGTGGTGCACGTAGACGATCTGCGGCTCCCACTGCCGCCAGGTGTGCTCGATGGCGCGCGACTCGATCATGTTGAGCATGTAGGCGTCGCGGTTGTTGTCGTGGCCCACGTACTCCTGATAGAGCTGCGGCAGCGGAGACAATTCGTACGGCGTGCCGACGTTCTTCATGTACCACTCGGCGACCATCTGCTGGCCATCCGGATTGATCGTCGGCCACAACATCAGCACGACGTTGTCGAGCATGGCTCTGGTCGCCGGCTCATTGGCCTTGCGCAGCAGGTCGTAGGCGAGAAGCGGCGCGTGCTGCGGCCCGGCCACCTCGGTGGCGTGCAGCCCGCCGTCGATGTGCACCAGCGCGACGCCTTCGGCGGCGAGTTTCTGCGCCTCCGCGTCGGTCAGTCCCTGCGGATGCGCGAGCCGCTGCCAGATCTCGCGGTGACGATCCAGATTGGCCAGGTTCTGCGGGCTGGAGATCAGCGCGAAGTACATGGTCCGGCCCTGCGTCGTCTTTCCCGCTTCGAACAGCTTCAGGTGGCGGCTGGCGTCCGCGAGCTGCTTGAAATACTCGATCGACTGGTCGTAGGTGGCGAGCTTGTAGTCGGCACCGGCGGTGAAGCCGAAGATCGACTCTGGCGCCGGAACCGCGCCGCTGCGGCTCTGGGCGACAGGGGTCGAGGCGAAGAGCGCGAGGGCGAGCAGAAGTGCTGTCGGCGTACGCATGGCGGTGAGCAGGATTGTATCTGCAAGGTGGCGAGACAACCGGCAACGGGTTACTGGCAACTGGTTACTGGTAACTGGTTACTGGCAACTGGTTACTGGCAACTGGTCACTGGCAACTGGTTACCGGCCGCCGGCGACCAGCGCGTTGAACAGCAGCTTGAACGTGCCGTGCGGCTGGGCGCGCTGCAGGATCTCGGGCCCGTACAGGATCACGCGCCCCTTCCCCAGCCGCGCCTCGATCGCGAGGATGCCGCCGTCCAGGTACTTCTGCCCCCACGCCCAGCCGCTGCGGAGCGGCGCCGCCGAATCGAACCGCGCGAACGCACGGACGCCGGCGGCCTCGGCGCCGGGCGCCAGCTTGAAGACCGGGCTGTTGTCGAAGAAGACATCCGTCCGCTCCTTCATGCCGGCGGCGAGCGGGTGGCTGGTATCGACCCTCGCCGCGAGCACGGAGCCCGGCACGAAATACGTCGACGCCGGCAGCGGCTCGCCATTCTCGACGAGATGGTTCTCCACCGGCAGCTTCAACTGCGCCGCGAGATTCATCGCCGCGTCGCTGATCGCGACGACCGTTCCGCCGTTCTCGGCGAAGGCGCGGATCTGCGGAATCGTCTTGTCCGTGGTGACGCGTCCGAGCTGACTCCGGTACTCCGCGGGAATCGTCTGCGGATCCGGTCCCGCGGCGCCGCCGCCTCGTCCCGTCTGTCCTGAGCCTGCCGGCGGGCGGCCGCCCGCGGGAGACGGCGGCGCCGGGATCGCACCGCTCGGGAAGATCAGGACGTCGTACTTCGCGTTCAGATTCCCCGCGTCCAGTTCGGGCGCGAACACGCGCGCGAAGGGGAACTGGAACTGTTCGAGGATCCAGCGGGTCCAGCCCGACTCCATCGACCCGCCGTACTGGTCCCAGAGCGCGATGCGCATGCCGCGCGCCGCAGCGGACGCGGACGCCTTCGACGCACGGTTCATCGCCAGGAAACAGTCGTTCTGCGTCCTGCTGCACGGCACCGTCACGCGCGGCACCGGCACGTTCCACTCCGTCACCTTCTCGAAGGGGCCGCTGAATCCCTCGAGCACCCGGTCGAACTCGATGCCCATCTGGTAGGCCAGCGTCCAGCCGGCGTTGTCGTACGGCCGCGTCGGCGGCGCCCCGGGATACGGAATGACGTTCGGATGATCCTGCGGCTCGAACATGTCGAGCACGTGCGGACGGAACGCCTGATTGGTGAAGACGACGAAGGACCCCGCCGGATAGGATTTGCCCGCTGCCTGGAACGGCGCCGTGGCGCGATGCACCGCGACGTTGACCTCGCGGAGCGCGTTGATGAACTTCACCGCCGTGGGAAAGTCCGGCTGATTCGCCGGAACGACGAAGGCGCGCGGGTCGCGGAGCTCGGGCCTGCGGAGCGCCGCCCATGCGGCGGCGTCCGCCTCCGGGTTTCCACCCCCGCGACCTCCCTGGCCCGAGGCCGGCAGCGCGTTGATGCGCGACGGGGACGGCGTCCAGTAATCGCCGCTGCCTCGCTCGATCGATCGCTGCCCCATCTTGTAGATGTTGAACAGCAGGTTCTCGCGGTTGCGCGACGCGTAATCGAGCACGCCGCGATTGAACGACAGCGAGTAGTCGATCGACTGCCTGAACCGCCATTCCTGCGGCGCGATCGGATACGGCAGGTCGCGGCTCGGGATCTGCCGCTGCGCCACCAGCGGAATCCGCATCGGCGTCGGGCTGCCGATCGTTTCGGTCAGGATGGCGATGATGTTGTGGAAGTTCCCGGTGTTGCGGATGCCGCCGTTCCACCAGCCGTCGTAGGCGCCGCCCGAGGCCATCGTCGCGCCCGGCTTGCCTTCCGCGGCGAGCCACTGGTGCATGTGGGTGCCGAGCGCCTGCAGGCCGAGGATCAGGAGCGGATCGAGGTTGTAGTTGTAGGGATCGCGCTGCGGCGAGGACCAGACGACGGTGCCCGCCGGACCGCTCTGATGGTGGTTGTAGAGAATCTGCGGCAGCCACTCGTGGTAGAGCACGCGGTTGATGTTCTCGGTCTCCGGCTGCGTCGACGCGAAGAAGTCGCGGTTGTTGTCGTGGCCGATGTATTTCTGGTAGAGGCGCGGCAGGTTCGCCAGCGAGCGCTGGCGCGGATCCGCATTGCGCATGTACCAGTCGGCGACCAGATCGTTGCCGTCCGGGTTGGCGTGGACGAACAGGATGATGCAGTCGTCGAGGAAACGCCGCGTCTCCTCGTCGTCACGGCTGGCCATCTCGTAGACCATCTGCGCGAGCTGCTGCGCGCCGAGCGTCTCGGTGGCGTGGAGCCCGCCGTCGATCCAGACGACCGCCTTCCCCTCCCGGGCGAGCGCCCGCGCCTGATCGTCGGTGAGCCCCTCGGCCAGCGCCAGCCGCCGCGAGATGTCGCGATACCGCGCGAGGCTGCGGTGATTGCGAGGCGAGGTGACGATCGCCATCCATTGCGTGCGGCCTTCCGCGGTCTTCCCCATGTCGTGGAGGACGATCCGATCGGACTCCTTGTCGAGCGTCTTCCAGTAGCTTTCGATCTGCGTGTAGTTGGCGAGCTGGTAGTCGTCGCCGAGCGCGAAGCCGAGCGCCTGCTCCGGAGTGGTGATGCCCGGACGTTGGGCGTGGAGCGACAACGCTGCCAGGAGCAGAATGGCGCAGCCCACAGTCGTTCGACGCCGCATGGGGCTGCATTCTATGCCACCGGTAAGCCCCCCCGGGCCGGGCGTCCGCGATCCTAGCTGCCGGCCTGCCGCGCCGCCGCAATCCGTTCGTCGATCGTGGGGTGGGTGTGGAAGAACCAGCGGACCGGCGGCGACGGATCCGTCTCCGCCAGGTTCTGCGCCCCGAGGCGGCGCATCGCCGAGATGAACGCGTCGTGCCGGCCGGTCAGCGCCAGCGCGAACCGATCCGCGCGCCGTTCGTTGTGGCGGGACCACGCCGTGCCGATCGGCGTCAGGGCCAGCGAAACGGCGCCGGCAGCCAGCACCAGGAGCGGCAGCGACGCCGGGTCCGCCAGCTGGTAGCCGGCGGCGCGGATCGCGACGTGGCCGATCAGCAGCGCGGCGGCGACCACCCCCGTCTCGAGGGCGAGGGCGCTCCACAGATCGTGGTGGACGTGATGCGCCAGCTCGTGCGCGAGGATCACCTCGATCTCGTCGTCCGAGTACTGCTGCAGCAGCGTGTCGGAGAGCAGGATGCGGCGCGTGCGTCCCGCGCCGACCAGCGCCGCGTTCGCCCTCGTCGTCTTTTCGCCGAGCCCCCACTCGAAGGCGCCGAGCACGCGCACACCCGCCCGCTGTGACAGCAGCATCAGCCGCTCGCGCAGCGCCTCCCGCTCCAGCGGCCGGAACCGGTAGAACAGCGGCATCAGAATCACCGGCGCGAGGCGTGACAGCAGCATGCCGGCCGCGGCAAAGAAGATCGCGGATACGCCCCACCACGCGGCGCCGGCGGCGCCCATCGACCAGTAAACGGCGAACGCGGCGATCTCCGAGAGCGCGAGACCGAGCGCGAACGCCTTCAGGTGATCGCGCAGCCAGGTCGCAAAGGACTCGGACGTGAGCCCGTACCTGCGATCGAGCACGAAGCTCTTGTAGACGGTGAAGGGGAAGGTGACCGCCTCGCCGCCGGCGGCAAGCACGGCGACCGCCGCGGCGAGCGGCAGGCCGGCGGCCCATCCAGTGAGCGCGAGCGCGCCCAGCCACGCGGCGGCCGCGATCGTGGACACCACGCCCGCCTGCCGCCGCAGGCGGTGGTAGCGAGCGCCTCGGTCTTCGTTCACGCCCGCCCGGGGCTCAGTTCAACTGTACGGAGATCAGCTTCGAGACACCCGGCTCTTCCATCGTGACGCCGTAGAGCCGGTCCGCGATCTCCATCGTCTTGCGGTTGTGCGTGATGAGGATGAACTGGGTGTGATCGTTCATCCCCTGCAGCATCTCGACGAACCGCCCGATGTTCGCATCGTCCAGCGGCGCGTCGATCTCGTCGAGGAGACAGAACGGGCTCGGCCGGTACTTGAAGATGGCGAACATCAGCGCCATCGCGGTCAGCGCCTTCTCGCCGCCCGAGAGCAGCTGGATGCTCTGCAGCCGCTTGCCCGGGGGGGAGGCGATGATGTCGATGCCGCTCTCGAGGGCGTCGCTCTCGTCGAGCAGCACGAGCCCCGCCTTGCCGCCGCCGAACAGCGTCGTGAAGGTCCCTTCGAAGTTCTGGTTGATGATGCGGAACGCTTCCTGGAAGCGCTCGCGGGTGGTCTTGTCGATCTTGCGGATGGCGTCGTTGGTCGACGCGATCGCATCCACCAGGTCCTTGCGCTGAGCGGTGAGGAACGTGTGGCGCGACTCGAGATCGTCGAACTGATCGATGGCCATCATGTTGACGGCGCCCATGCGGTCGATCTTGGCGCGCAGGTCCGCCACCATCTCGTCCGGCGTCAGCGTGCGCGATACCGCCGGCGCGTCGACGGGCTCGGCCGCCGGCGCCGGCGCCGCGCCTTCGAGCTCCGCGGCGTCCGGCGTGTCCTCGACTGCCTTGGGGCTCGCGAGCAGGCCGTCGGCTTCCATCTGCGCCACTTCGGCGGCGACGTCATCGAGCGACGCCTGCGTGTTCTCCTGGCAGGAGGACGCCAGGTGCGAGAGGTCCGACTCCGCGGTCGCGCGCTGCACCTCGAGCTGCCCGGCCTCCTCGCGGACCGACTCGAGCGCCCGGCGCGCTTCACGAATCCGCAGCTCCTGCTCGTCGAACACGGCGCGCAGCGCCTGCGACGCCTCGTCGGCGGTCCGCACCGCCTCCTTCAGCTCGTCGAACGTGCGGAGTCCTTCGTCCAGTTCCCGCTCCGACGCCGCGATGGCGGCGCGCAGATCCTCGCGGCGGGCGGCATTGCGCTGCAGCTCGGAAGCGCGGGCAACCGCGCGCTCCGCGAGCTCGCGGGCCGCCTCCTCCAGCCGCTGCACCTCGATCGCCAGCGCGCTGGTGCGCTCGACGAGCGCGGCGTGCGACGCCTTGGCTTCGGCGGTGACGCGGGCCTGCTGGCTGGCGGACTCGCGGGCCTCGAACAGCCTGCGCTGCGCCGCCGAGAGCTGCTCGTCCGCGGCGCGCTGCTCGGTCTCGATCCGCTGGATCGACTGGCGCGCTTCCTCCGCGCGCTGCTCCTGCGCGCGCAGCTCCTCTTCCGCCGTGCGCCGCTCGATCGCGATCTGCTCCTGCTTGCGCGCCACGCGCTCGGCGGCATCCCCCGCCGCCGTCACCTGCAGATCGAATCCGACGATCGCCTTTTCCTGGCGGTGCAGTTCTCCCTGCACCGACGCGATCGCCGATTCGGCGGCGGCGATCGCGACGTCGAGATTGCCGGCCTCGTCACGCATGCGCGCGAGCACCGCCTCGAGCGACTCGGCGCGCTCGCGCAGCTCCTTGATCTCGCGCTTGGTCGTGAGGATGCTGCGCGCCTCGCCGGGCGTGCCCCCCTCGACGCGGCGCGCGCCCCGGAACACTTCTCCGTCCGGCGTCGCCGCGATGCCGCCGGTCTCGATCGCGTAGGCCACCGCGTCGCCGCGAGAGCCGGCGAGATGGACGTCGGCGATCAGCGCCCGCACCGCCTCGGCGGGCGACTCGCCAACCACGAGGAACCCGACCCGTCCGGCGCCGCGCTCGCGCGCGAACGCGAGGCCCGCCGCCGCATCGTCATGGGTGCGGACGACGACGTACTGAAGCAGGTCGCCGAGGGCCGCGTCGACCGCGCGCTCGTGCTGCTGTTCGACCTCGACGTAGTCCGCCACCGAGCCGAGGTGCGGCACCGCCTCGCCGGACTCCGCCAGGATGACGCGCGCCCCTTCGCCGTATTCGGCGCGCGCCGCGTCGAGCTCCTGGAGCGACGTCAGCCGCGCCGCCACCCCGGCGAGATCGTGCTCGCGGGTCCGCAGCTCGCGGGCCAGCGCCTCCCGGCTGGCGCGCGCCACCGACAGCTCCGATTCGCGTCCCGCGCGCTCGACGTGCAGCGTCTCCATCGACGCGCGGGACCGGCGCAGCGACTCCTCCGCGGCGACCCGCTCGCCGGCCGCCCGCTGCGCCTCCACCTGGAGATCGTTCCGCTCGACGTCCAGCTTGGCGAGCTGCTCGCCGATCCGCGCCCGCGCGGCCGCGGCATGTTCCAGCGCGTGGCGCAGCGCGGTCGCGGCGTTGACCGCGGCGTAGACCTCGCTGCGCGCCGCCTCGACGTCGGCCTCGAGCCCCTCGATGTTCCGGTTGGCGATCGCGTAGCTTTCTTCTTCCTGCGCCAGCGCCTCCGCGGCGCGGGTGCGCTCCTCGACGGCGCGTGACGCCGCGTCGCGCCGCGCGTCCAGCTCGACCCGCGCCGGCTCGCGCCGCGCCTCGAGCGCCGCAATCTCGGCGTCGAGCGCCGTCGCCGCGGCCGCCAGCGACTCGACCTGCTGCTTGTCGAACGCGACCTGCTGCTGCAGCCGGCCGATCGACAGCTCGCGGGCATGCGCCGCCTCGCGCGCCGCCGTCGTCCGTGCATCCGCCTCGGTCAGCTCCAGCCGCAGCCGCTCGAGCGACGCTTCCACCTCGGCGACGTGCGCCGCCGCCGCGGCTTCCCGCGCGCGGGCGTCGGACAGGCGGGCGCGCGCCGACTCGATGGCGGCGCCCAGCAGGCGGTAGCGCTGCGCGAACTGGACCTTCTCCCAGCGCCGCAGCTCCTCGCGCAGGCGCTTGTAGCGGCGCGCCTTCGCCGCCTGGCGCTTCAGCGCCCCCCGCTGTTTCTCCACCTCGAAGATGATGTCGTCGACGCGCGTGAGGTTCTGCTGGGCCGCCTCGAGCTTCAGCTCCGCGGCGCGGCGGCGGCTCTTGTACTTCGTGATCCCCGCCGCCTCCTCGATCAACTGCCGCCGATCGGTCGGGCGCGCGCTCAGAATCTGCCCGATCTTCCCCTGCTCGATGACCGCGTAGGCCTTCACGCCGAGACCCGCATCCATCAGCAGATCCTGGACGTCCTTCAGGCGCACGACCTCGCCGTCGATCAGGTATTCGCTCTCACCCGACCGGTACAGCCGCCGCGACAGCTCGACGTCCCGCACGATCAGCGGCCCCTCGTCGACCGCTTCACCGGACGCGTCCGCCGCCGGCGCCGCCTCGATTGCCGTGACCGCCATCGCTTCGCCGACCGGCGCGCCCGCGACTCCCGCGAACATCGGCTTCTCGCGCAGCGTCGTGACGCTGCCGTTGCCGGGCACGCGCGACGCGACGCCGCTCAGCCGCAGCCGCACCTCCGCCGCCGAGGTCGGCTTCCGCGCGTCACTGCCCTGGAAGATCACGTCCTGCATGTGGTCGCCGCGCAGGCTCTTGGCGCTCTGCTCGCCCAGCACCCAGGTGATGGCGTCGACGACGTTGCTCTTCCCGCAGCCGTTGGGACCGACGATGGCGGTCACACCGGTGTCGAAGGCGAGCTCGGAGCGATCGGGAAAACTCTTGAAGCCGGCGATTTCGAGGCGGTTCAAACGCATAGTGGATAACCCGGCCGGACGTTCAGCTCCGGACACACCAATGCACGGAAGCGGCTGGGTTCGCTTCGACGCGACAGATTGTCAGGAAACGACTGGACAACGACCGAAACAGCCAGCCCCCACACCCCGCGACAGGCGAAGTGGCCCCTGGGGCCGGCGAACGGCGGTCAGTCTAGCAAGGCCCCATACCTAGGGGCAAGTACTATCCGAGAACACCAGTAATAGGTGCAACGACCAAAGCGTTAATTACCGCCCTTGCTCGCCGTCCGGTTGCGCGCGAGCTCGGTCAGCTTCACCGCCTCGCCGAACTGCGTCAGCGCGAACTGCGCCTGCGGATCCTTGGCAATCAGGTTCTTCTGCGCCTCGCCGATGCCGAAGAGCGCGACGTCGATCTCGAAGTGCATCATCGCCTTGATGAAGTCGAGGTCCCTGGCGAACGCCGCGTCGTCGATCTTCAGCTTCTGTTCGGTCTGCAGGAACGACTTGAACTCCGAGAGCATCGTGTCGGTGATCGTGAAGCCGCGCGCCAGACGCGTGCGCCCCTCGCTCGCCGCGCTCATCCGGGTGTCCCCTTCGGCGTAGAACCGCTCGGCGAAGTTCGCGAACGCGGCGCGCGCCACGAGGGAGCGGCCGAAGCGCGTCGGGTTGTATCCCTGCACCGGGCCGACGAAGAACTTGTCCGGCTCGATGCCGCCGCCGCTGTAGACCTTCCGGCCGGCGTCGGTGTATTTGAGCTGCGCCGGGTTGTGCTCGCGCTTCTCGGTCTGCTCGCGCAGCGAGTAGGTGAGGTACTCGTCGAAGGCGTTGTCCCACGGCCGCTGAATCATGCGGCCGCTCGGCGTGAAGTAGCGCCCGGTGGTCAGCGCGAGCCCGGCCCCTTCGCTGATGCGGTAGACCGACTGCACGAGCGCCTTGCCGAACGTCGTTTCGCCGACGACCAGGCCGCGATCGTGATCCTGAATCGCGCCCGAGACGATTTCCGAGGCGCTGGCGCTCTGGCGGTTGACGAGCACCATCAGCGGACCGGTGAAATCCGGCTCGTCGGTGCCGCGGTAATCCTGATCGGCGTTCTGCACGCGCCCGCGGGTGTAGACGATCATGTCGCCGCGCGGCAGGAACCGGTTGGCGATCTTGATCGCCTGATCGAGCGGACCGCCGGGGTTGTCGCGCAGGTCGAACACCAGGCGCTTCATCCCCTGCCCCTTGAGCTTCTCGAGCGCGTCGCCGACTTCCTTGTCGGACGTCTCGGAGAAGTCCCCGAGCTTGATATAGCCGGTCTGCCCGTCGAGCATGAAGGCGCCGCGGACGGTGACGATGTTGACTTCGTCGCGTTCGACTTCCATCTCGATCAGCTTGTCGTAGCCGGGACGCCGGATCGAGATATTGACCTTGGTGCCCTTCGGCCCTTTCAGCTGGCGCGCCGTCTGCTCGGTCGTCCAGTTCTTGGCGTCTTCCCCCTTCACGCGGGCGATGACGTCGCCGCGCCGGATACCGGCGCGATAGGCGGGCGAACCTTCGAACAGGGACATGACGGTGATGTCCCCGTCAATCGCCTGGATCGACAGGCCGATGCCGTAGTACTTGCCCTCCTGCCGCTCGCGCATCTGCGCATAGCTGCGGGGGTCGAAAAAGCTGGAGTGCGGATCGAGCGTCTGGAGCATTCCGCCGACGGCGTCATAGATCAGTCGGTCGGAGGCGAGGGGCTCGGCGTATTCCCGGTCGACGGCATCCAGGGCGGCAGTGAACACCCGGTACTGCTGGGCGACCTGGTCCTGCGTCACCTGCGCGGAACTGCCGAAAAACCCGCCCGCGAGGGCCGACAGGAGCACGGCCAGGGCCGCCACCGACAAAAACCGGGGAGTACGCATGGATCGCATCGTAGCAGACTTTTCGGGAGTATAATCCGCGGATATGTTTGGCTCGGTCGGGGTCCCGGAACTCATCATCATCTTCACGATTGCGCTCATCATTTTCGGGCCGCGCAAGCTGCCCGAGCTGGGCAAATCGCTGGGGAAGAGCCTGGCCGAATTCAAGCGCGCCTCGAACGAGCTGAAGAATACGCTCGACGAGGAAATCCGGCTCGAGGAGCGCCGCAACGCCACCCTCGAGGAGGAGCGCCGCAACGCCGAACGGCAGGCGGCCCCGGTCCACAGCGAGGCTCCACCCGCCACTGGCACCGACGACCACCTGGGCACCGTCCCGCGCCAGAACGGCACTGCGTAGCGTCCAGCCATGGCGCTCGTTCCTTTTCCCAGCGCCACGCCGGGTGACGACGATCTCGAGGCCGAGTCGTTAGACGAGACCGGCGCGAAGATGTCGTTTCTGGAGCATCTCGACGAGCTCCGGAAACGGCTCATCTACATCGTCTACTCCCTGATCGCCGGCTGCGTCGTCGCCTACGTGTTCATCGGCAAGATCTTCGACTTCATCATGCGGCCGATGCAGCAGGTGCTGGGGCCGTCCGCGCACCTGCAGTACACGAGCGGCGCCGAGCCGTTCATGCTCTACGTCAAGATCGGCTTCCTCGTCGGCATCTTCCTGGCGTCGCCGTTGATCCTCTGGCAGGTCTGGAAGTTCATCGCCCCCGGGCTGTACACGCACGAGAAGAAGTTCGCGATCCCCTTCGTCGTCATGTCGACGATCTTCTTCACCACCGGCGGCCTGTTCGCGCACTACATCGCGTTCCCGTGGACGTGGACCTTCTTCGGGAGCTTCGCGAACGACTACATGATCTTCGTGCCCAAGGTCGACGAAGCGTTCTCCATGTACAGCAAGATGATCCTGGGCTTCGGCCTGATCTTCGAGATGCCGACGCTGGTCTTCGTGCTGGCGCGAATGGGAGTGATCTCGGCGCGCTTCCTGATGAAGTATTTCAAGTACGCGTTCCTCGCGATCTTCATCGTGGCGGCAGTCATCAGCCCGGGGACCGACATGATGTCGCAGGTCATGATGGCGGCGCCGATGATCGTGCTCTACATCCTCAGCATCGGCATCGCGTTCGTGTTCCAGCGCCGCCGGCTCCCTGACGCGGACTGACGGCGACCAGCTTCCAGCTTCCAGCTTCCAGCTACCGGCTACCGGCTGCCGGCTACCGGCTTCCGGCTGTGTCGGGGGTTGTGTTTGTTTTGACACAGATCGGGCGAACCTCTACCATGGCTACAGATGAGGTGTCGGATTATGAGACGGTTCCTGTCCCTTGGAGCGTCGCTCCTGGCGCTCCTGGCTGTGTCGGCGACGGCGGCGGCACAGGCGCCCGCCACGACCGCCCCTGACGCGCCGCCGGCGGCCACGGAGACCCGGCCAGCCACCACCACCTTCCTCGGTGACACGGGACTCTGGTACGTGCCTACCGCCGAGATTCTGCCGCACCGCAAATGGTCGCTCAGCGCGTATCGCGTCAACTTTGACGACGACCAGGGATTCACCGACGTGTCCAACTGGCCGGTGACGTTCGGGATCGGGGTCAAGGATCGTCTCGAGCTGTTCGGCTCGCTGGTCGTCGTCAACCGCATCGATCGGGACGTGCGTCCGCTGTTCCTGGCGTCGGCCAGCGGGTCGGCGCTGGAGGCCAACCGCCAGGCGGGCGGATTCGTCGTGCAGAACCCGCTCGCGCGGCGAGCGTGGAGCGGCAACAACGTCGGCGATCTGTGGCTCGGCGGCAAGATCAACCTGCTGTCGGAATGGCGGCAGCAGCCGGCGGCATTCGCCCTGCGGCTGATGGTCAAAGCGCCGACCGGCGATACGGAGAGCGGCGCGGGCACCGGCAAGGCGGACTTCGCGTTCGACGCGATTCTCAGCAAGGAGCTGAACGCGCGCGTCGAGCTGTCCGGCTACGCCGGATACATCGTTCGCGGCGAGCCGGACGAAGTGGAGGAGACCAACGGCTTCCGCTGGGGCGCCGGCGCCGCCTTCCCGTCACGCCGGGCGCTGCGCGTCACTGCGGAAATCGATGGCGAAGCCTATGCGAACCGGTCGCTGAGCACCAGGATGCTGCTGCTCGGCGAAGACGGCTCGTTCGCCCCGGCGAACTTCACCTACGAGATGAAGTCGCCGGTGAACGTGAATCTCGGATTGACCTGGCAGCATCGGAACGGCTTCTTCGCCGGGGCGGGCTGGACGTGGCGCGCCACCACGCGATCGCGCGACGAGTTCCTGCGCCAGTTCACCAACGGCGCCGGCGATCGCATGGACGTCGTCGGGCGCATCGGCTACCACCCCGGCGCGCGCGTGTTCGTGGCGCCCGCACCGCCGCCGCCTCCGCCGCCACCGCCGCCAGCGCCGCAGAACCGGCCGCCGACGGTACGGGCGTCGTGTCAGCCCTGCACCGTGTTCGTCGGCCGCACGTCGACGGTCGCGGCAGACGCGCAGGATCCGGACGGCGATGCGCTGACGTACGCCTGGAGCGCGCCCGCGGGCTCGCTCACGACCGCGGCGGCGCGGCAGACGCCGTGGACGGCGCCGATGGTCGAAGGCCCCGTGCCGGTCACGGTCCGCGTCAGCGACGGCAAGGGGGGCTCGGCGTCGGACGTGGTCACCATCCAGGTGATGCGCGAGGCGGTGAAGGAAGTGGTGTTCGAGGACGTCCACTTCGATTTCGACCGCTACAGCCTGCGGCCGGAGGCGACGCGCGCGCTGGACGAAGCGGTGCGAGCGCTGCAGGAGAACGCCGGGCTGCGCCTCGAGATCGAGGGGCACACCTGCAACATCGGTACGGCGGAATACAACCTCGCGCTCGGCGAACGCCGCGCCGCCGCCGTCCGCGAGTATCTCGCCAGCCGCGGCATCGGGGCGGATCGGCTGCGCACCGTCAGCTACGGCGAGGAGCGCCCGAAGTTCGACAACGCGCGCGAAGAGACCCGGCGGCTGAACCGCCGCGCCGCGCTCGTGGTCAGAATTCAATAAATTTGGAAATCTGGAAATCTGGAAATTTGGAAATGTGAAATCGGGTAACTTGGAGATTTCCAAATTCCCAAATCTCCAAATTTCCAAATTCCAATGCCTATCCGCCCGTCCGCCAACGCCGAGATCCGCCAGTTGATCTCGGCGCTTGGCGGCGAGGACGAGGTCGGGCGTGAAGCGGCGGTCGCGCGGCTGGCGGTCATCGGGGAGCGGGCGGTCGAACACCTGCTGCAGGAATTCCCCGGGGCGACGGGACGGACGCGCGCCGGGATGCTCCGCGCGTTCGAGGCGGCCGGCGATCCGCGCGCGCTCGCGCCGGCCCGCGCCGCGCTCGAGGACAACTCCGCCGCCATCCAGATCGCGGCGATCTCCGCCATCCGCGCGTTTCTCGGCGCCGAGCAGCCCGATGCCGCGCGCGACGCGCTCGACGCGATCGTGGCCGTCGCCCTCGATCGCCGCCGCGCCGCGATCGTGCGCATCGCGGCGTACGAGGCGCTCCGCGATCTCCCCGGCGACGTCCGCTCGCCGGTGCGCGATCTGCTCGCGACCGACCCCGACGCGGACGTCAGCGCGCACGTCGCGGGGACGCCCGGCCGCGACGACGCGACGTGGCGCGATGCGGTGGCCGGCCGGCTGCCGGCGTCGCCGGGGGCGCTCAAGGCGGCCCTGGCCGCCGTACGCTCCACGGCAAAGCTGACCGACCTTCAGCGGCTGGTCGATCACCTGCGCGCGCACGAGCAGCGGGAAGCGGATCGGGTGCGGCGGGAGGAATGGCGCGCGGTGCGCGGGGCGGTGCATCAGGCGCTGGCGTCCCGCAACAGCCGGCTGGCGCTCTACGATCTGCGCGACAGCCTGCTCGGCGCGGACCGCCTGCCGGTGACGTTCCTGGCGGCGCTCGAGGAAATCGGCGACGCGAGCTGCCTCGAGCCGCTCGCCGCCGCCTACGACGCGTCGTCGCGCAGCAGCGACACCTGGTGGCGCGAGCACGTCGCCGCCGCGTTCCGCGCCATCATGCAGCGCGAGGGACTCACCCGCCGTCATGCGGCGGTGAAGCGCACGATGTCGCGCTGGCCGGACGCGGCGGCGGATCTGCTCGGACGCCTGTAGCGATCGCTACCGCTGCCGGCAGAGATCGAGCCCGGCGCGGGCGCCGGCGTGTCCGGAGTACAGGCGCAGCACCGCGTCGTACTCCGGCCTGGCGCGATCGCACCGGCCGATCTCGCGGAGCAGCTCGGCGTACCCCCAGTGCGCCTGCCACGCCCCCGGCGCGCGCCGCACCGACTCCTCCCAGAGGTCCGCCGGACGAGACCAGAGCTCGTTGCGCCGATAGGTCGCGACGGCAAGTACGAACAGCACGGCGGCAAGCGCGAAGCGAATGGTCCGTCCGCTGGCGACGGCGCGCCACGTCACCGACGCCACTGCCAGCAGCAGCCCCGGAGCGGCGAGATACAGCCGATGCTCCGCCATCGCGTCGCGGACCGGCACGAGAATGGTGGGCGCGAGCGAGCCGACGAACCACACCGCGCCGAATGCGGCGAGCGGACGGACGTGGCGCTGCAGGACGGCAACGCCAATGGCGGCGGCGAGCGCGGCGAACGCCACGATCGACACGGGATCGAGCGGCGACGTCACCCAGTGGACGTCGTGGACGATCGCCTGGCCGCGGGGGACCAGCAGCAGGGCGAGATACCGCCACACGACGCGGCTCTCCGTCAGCACGTTGGCAAGCAGCCCGCGTTCGGGGACGACGGCCATCGGCGAGGCGATGGCGTGCCAGGCGGCGGCAGTGACGACCGCCAGCGTCGCCGGCGCATAGATGCGCGCCGCGCGCACCGGCCAGCCCGGATCGCGCAGGACCCAGGCATCGAACGCCAGGACGACGAGCGGCAGCGCCGCGGCGGAGGAGCTCGATCCGATCGCGAGCGCGCCGAAAGCCGCCGCGAGCATGCCGGCCTTGCGGTCGCCGCGAAGGATCGCGCGCCGGGCATAGGTCAGCGCCGCGAGGGAACCCGCCGCCGCCAGCAGTTCAGACCGGGCGGTCACGTATCCGACAGCCGCGGCCATCACCGGGTGCACCGCGAGCACCGCCGCCGCGAAGAACGCCGCCCAGTCCGGCGACGGAAACGCGGCAGTCCCGGATCTGTCCCCGGTCTGAGCGGCCGCCCCCAGCGTCCGGGTGCACCAGCCGTAGAAGAGGGCGACCACCGCGATGTGGAGGACGGTGTTGGTGACGTGGAAGCCGAAGGAGCTGAAGCCCCAGAACGCGCGATCGACCGCGAACGAGAGATTGGTGACCGGCCGCGCCGCGTTGTAGAGCAGCGCCGCGCGCCAGTCCCACGGCGCGATCAGCGATTGGTTGAGAAGGACCGTGTCCCGATCGTCGAACACGAACGGGATGTCGAGGGCGTTCTGATACACCAGCGCGGCGAGGGCGCAGGCCAGCAGGCCCAGCGCCGCACGCACCGCCGCCGTCCACGACGGTTTCCTAATACGCCTTGGCGAACCAGGCCTCCGCCGGCGACGGCTTGCCGCACTTCACGCAGGTGCCGCGCACCTCTGCGCCCGCGAACGGAATGTTGCGCAGCGTCGCCTGCGTGTCCGCCTTGATCTGCGCCTCGCAGTCCGCGCTGCCGCACCAGCCGGCAATCACGAAGCCGGGCCGGCCGTCCATCACGCTCTTGAACTCGTCGTAGCCGTTCACCCGCGTGGTGTGTTCGTCGCGGAAGGTGCGCGCGCGCTGCAGCAGCACCGCCTGGATCTCCTCCAGCTTCGCGGCGAGCGCGTCGGCGAGCCCTGCCATCGGCAACGATTCCTTGGTGCGCGTGTCGCGCCGGGCCACCATCACGGCGGACTTCTCGATGTCCTTGGGGCCGATTTCGATCCGCAGCGGAACGCCGCGCAGCTCCCATTCGGCGAACTTCCAGCCCGGCGTCTGCGAGTCGCGGTCGTCGAGAAACACCCGCACGCCGCGGCCGCGCAGCGCGGCCTGCAGCTCCCTGGCCTTGGGAAGCACCGTCTCCTGCCAGTTGCCGCGGGGGATCGGCACGATCACCACCTGATAGGGCGCGATGCGCGGCGGCAGGATCAGGCCGTTGTCGTCGCCGTGCGTCATGATGACGCCGCCGATCAGCCGCGTCGACACGCCCCACGACGTCGTCCAGGCGTGCTGCAGCGTCTTGTCACGCCCCTGGAACTGGATACCGAACGCCCTGGCGAAGTTCTGCCCGAGGTTGTGCGAGGTGCCCGCCTGGAGCGCGCGGCCGTCGCCCATCAGCGCCTCGATCGAGTACGTCCGCGACGCGCCGGCGAACTTCTCCGATTCGCTCTTCTGGCCGTCGACGACGGGCATCGCCAGCTCGGTCTCGGCGCACTCCTTGTAGAGCGCCAGGATCTTCAGCGTCTCTTCCTGCGCTTCCTCGGCGGTCTCGTGCGCGGTGTGCCCTTCCTGCCAGAGAAACTCGGTGGTGCGCAGGAACGGGCGCGTGACCTTCTCCCAGCGGACGACGTTCGCCCACTGATTGATCAGCACCGGCAGATCGCGCCACGACTTGATCCACTTCGCGTAGAGCGTGCCGATGATCGCTTCCGACGTCGGACGCACGACGAGCGGCTCGGCGAGCACTTCATCGCCTCCCTTGGTGACCCACGCCACCTGCGGCGCAAAGCCCTCGACGTGCTCCTTTTCCTTCATCAGGAGCGATGACGGGATGAAGAGCGGGAAGTAGGCGTTGACGTGGCCGGTTTCCTTGAACCGCTGGTCGAAGGCCTGCTGGATCAGCTCCCAGATCGCGTATCCGTACGGACGGATCGCCATGCAGCCCTTCACCTCGGTGTAGTCCGCCAGCTCGGCGCGGCGGACGACGTCGAGATACCACTGCGAGAAGTTCTCGGATTGCGGCGTGATCTCGGTCACCCCGCCCTTCTGCTCTCCCTGTTTCTGATCTGCCATAAGTCTCAGCCAACAGTCTCCATGATCCGGTGCTTCCACCGGAAATCGTCCCGGTCCGGGAAGTCGAGCCGGAAGTGTCCGCCGCGGCTCTCCTCGCGTCGGAGCGCCGCCCGCGCGATGAGCCGTCCGACGGTGATGACCGGGTCCTCGTCGGCCTGCATCGCGCCGAACCGTTCGAGCGCGGTCCGGAGCCCGTTCGCCGTGCGGAACAGGCCGGCGTGCTCCCACATCAGCGTACGGGCTGATTCCGCGTCGGGCCGATCGCCCACCTGAAGGCTGGAGCTGCCTGCGGCCTCCAGTCCGGCCGCGCTGCCGATGCCGGCTGCCGCCCGCATTGCCAGCCCCGCGCGCGCGCCGAACACCAGGCCCTCCAGCAGCGAGTTGCTCGCCAGGCGGTTCGCCCCGTGAACCCCCGTGCACGCCACCTCGCCCGCGGCCAACAATCCCGGCAGCGTCGTGCGCCCGTCGACGTCCGTCACCACGCCGCCCATGAGGTAATGGGCGGCTGGTCCGACGGGAATGCGGTCGGTCGCCAGATCGAGGCCGGCGCCGCGGCACGCCTCCGAGATCAGCGGGAAGCGGGCGTGGACGAACGCCGGGTCGAGGTGCTGCAGCGTGAGGTACACATCGCGCCCGGTGCGCTGCGCCTCGCGGACGATGCCGCGCGCGACACGGTCGCGCGGCGCGAGATCCCCGGCCGGCTCGTACCGCGTCATGAACGCGTCGCCGTCCGCGTTGATCAAACGCGCTCCTTCTCCGCGCAGCGCCTCCGAGAGCAGGAACCGCGGCTGCCCCGGCATCTTCAGCGCGGTCGGGTGGAACTGCACGAACTCGAGGTCCGCGACCGCCGCGCCGGCGCGATACGCCATCGCCACGCCATCGCCGGTGGCGACGGCCGGATTGGTCGTCTCGCTGAACACCTGGCCCGCGCCGCCGGTCGCGAGCAGGACGCGCGGCGCCCGCACCGCGGCGCGCCCCCCGCCCTCCTGCACGAACTCCACGCCGGCGCAGCGCCCGTTCTCGACGATCAGGGACACCGCACGCGCGTGGGCGTGGATGCGGACGTTCGCGATCGCGGACACGCGCTCCCACAGCGCCCGGCCGATCTCGCGTCCGGTCGCATCCTGCGCGTGGAGCACGCGGCGCTCGCTGTGCGCCGCCTCGAGCGCCAGCGCCGGCTCGCCGTCGGGGCCGCGATCGAATCGCGCCCCCCAGTCCATCAGCTCGCGCACGTAGCGCGGGCCTTCCTCGACGAGCACGGCGACCGCGCGCTCGTCGCACAACCCGTCCCCCGCCGCAATCGTGTCTGCGTGATGCCTGGCCGGACTGTCGTCACGGCCGACCGCCGCCGCGATACCGCCCTGGGCATATCCGGTGTTGCCGGCGCGCGGGCCCGCCTTGGTGAGGACGAGCACATCGCCGGCGCCGTCGAGCGCCGCCGCCGCGCGCAGCGCCGCGATCCCGCTGCCGATAATCAGAAAATCGGCCCGCAATTTCAGTATCGTATCATCCGTGCTTCTCGAGGTCGGCAGCCGCAGCGGGCGCTACGGCATTCACATCGAGCCCGGCGCGGCCGCCACCCTCGCCGCGCGGCTCGCCGAGGCGCGCGTGCCGGCGCGCCGGTTCATCGTCTCGAACACCACGGTCTGGCGCCTGCACGAGCCGGCGTTCGCCGGCGTGACCCCCGAGGAGCCGATCCTGCTCCCCGACGGCGAGCGGTACAAGACGCTGCAGACGGTGGGCCGGATCTACGACGCGCTGATTCGCGCCCGCGCGGATCGCGCCAGCACGCTCATCGCCGTCGGCGGCGGCGTGCTCGGCGATACCGCCGGATTCGCCGCCGCGACCTACCTCCGCGGCATACCCGTCGTGCAGGTCCCGACGACGCTGCTCGCGCAGGTGGACAGCGCCATCGGCGGGAAGGTCGGCGTCAATCACGCGCTGGGCAAGAACCTCATCGGCGCGTTCCATCCGCCGGCCGCGATCGTGATCGATCCGCTGCTGCTGGCGACGCTGCCCCGCCGCGAGTTCCGCGCCGGTCTCTACGAGGTGATCAAGTACGGCGTCATCGCCAGCGCTTCGCTCTTCGAGCGGGTCGCCGGCACGCTGCCGGCGCTGTTCAACCGGGATCCCGACGCGCTGATGCCCGTCGTCACCGAGTCCTGCCGGATCAAGGCCGCCATCGTCGAGCAGGACGAGCACGAGACCGGCATCCGCCGGACCCTGAACCTCGGACACACCGCCGGCCACGCGCTCGAGGCGGTCACCAGGTACCGGCGCTTCCGCCACGGCGAAGCGGTGGCCTACGGGATGCTCGTGGCCGCCGAGATCGCCGTCGCGCGCGGGACCATGCCCGCCGCCGACCGCGAAGCGCTCGCGGCGCTGATTGTGAAGATGGGGCCGCTGCCCGCCATCGCCGACATCCCCGTCGAGGAGATCCTCGAGGCGATCACGCACGACAAGAAGATCGTCGCCGGGCAGTTGCACTACGTGCTGCCGACCGGGCTCGGCGCCTGCGAGGTCGTCCCCGACGTGACGAAAACGGAGATCGAGCGCGCGCTGCGGACCCTGAAGGGAACGGAGAATGGAGGCTGACGGAGGGAACGGCATTACTGACGGAGGGAACGGCATTACCACCGGAGGAACGGAGGCAACGGAGGGAAACGGAGATCAAAAAAACTAATGAGCCTCCGTTGACCTCCGTTGCCTTCGTTCCTCCGGTGGTAATGCCGTTCCCTCCGACAACCTCCGTTGGGCAGCGGACAACCTCCGCACGTACTCAGTTCTCCGGAATACCGTGCTCCCGCAGCTTCGCGAGCAGCGCCTTGTAGCCGATCTGGAGCAGTTCGGCGGCGCGCCCGCGGTTGCCGCCGGCCTCCGCCAGCACCGCCTCGATCTTGGCTTTCTCGACCTGCGAGCTCACGCGCCGGATCACCTCGCCGAGCGACCCCGACAGATCGACGTGCGCCCACGGAGACACCGACTCCTCTTCTTGCTGGACCGGCGCGGCAAACGAGAGATTCAGGTGCCGCGGAAAGACGGTGTCGCCGTCGGCGAGAATTACCGCGCGCTCGATGCAGTTCTGCAGCTCGCGCACGTTCCCCGGCCACCGATAGGTCGTCAGCACCTCGAGCGCTTCGGGCGAGAGAGCGAGCGGTCTCTTCTTGAGATCGCGGCAGAACCGCTCGACGAAGAACCGCGCGAGCACCGGGATGTCCCCGGCGCGATCGCGCAGCGGCGGAACAGTGATCGGGAAGACTGAGAGACGGAAGTAGAGATCCTCGCGGAACCGCTTTGCCGCGACCGCCGCGCGCAGCCCCTTGTTGGTGGCGGCGACGAGCCGGACGTCGACCTGGACGTTCGCGGTGCCGCCGACGCGTTCGAATCGCCGCTCTTCCAGCGCCCTCAGGATCTTCGCCTGCAGCCCGATTGGCAGGTCGCCAATTTCGTCCAGGAACAGCGTGCCCCGGTGCGCCATCTCGAACTTGCCGAGCTTGCGCTGCACCGCGCCGGTGAAGGCCCCCTTCTCGTAGCCGAACAACTCGGTCTCGAGCAGGTTTTCGGGGATGGCGGCGCAATTGATTGCCACGAACGGCGCGTCGGCGCGGGGGCTCAGCGCGTGCAGCGACCGCGCGAACACTTCCTTGCCGGTGCCGCTCTCCCCTTCCAGCAGCACCGTCGCGTCGGTCGCCGCGGCCCGCTGCAGCGACGCGAAGATCTTCCGCAGCGCCGGATCCTCGCCGACCATCTGCGGCGCGCCGCGCCGCACGGCGAGCTCCTCCTTCATCAGGAGGTTCTCGGTGACGATGCGCCGCTGCTCGAGCGCGCGCGACACCAGGAGCATCAGGTGGTCCGGGTCGACGGGCTTGGCCAGGAAGTCCATCGCCCCTTCCTTCATCGCCGCGACCGCGTCTTCGATGCTGCCGTACGCGGTCATCACGATGACCGGGATGTCGGCGTCGACCTCCTTGACGGCGCGGAGCACGCCGAAGCCATCCCCCTCGGGAAGCCGCAGATCGGACAGGACGACGGCGGGCTGCGCCTGCTGGAGCAGACGCACGGCCTCAGGCTGGTCGCGCGCTTCGAGGACGGCATGGTCCTGCCGCTCCAGCGCATGCCGCAGCATGGTCCGGAGCGAGTCCTTGTCCTCGACGATGAGGATTTGCGCTTTCAGCGGAGCCAGCCGGGGGGCACGCCCGCGCGGCGGGCTTCCTCTTCGATTTCGACGATGAGCTTCTTCGCCTTCTCGATGTCTTCAGAGACGCGCGCCAGCTCGGCGAGCGCCTTCTGCCGGTCGTCGGCGACCTTGGCGCGCTGATACGGATCGTCGCGGGCGGCGAAATCGGCGGTGAGCGCGTTGATGCGCGACTGGAGCGCTTCCTTGAAGGCTTCGTTCCGCCGGATGTCCTCACGCGCCGCGGTGATGCGGCCGCGCCAGTAGGCTTCGTCCTTCGCAGGCTCGGCGGGCTTCTTCTCGTCGACCTTCTGCGGCTCGGGTTTCGCCTCTCCGGCTTTGGCGTCGGCCTTCGCCGCTTCGTCCGCCGGTTTGCCCGGCGTGCCGGACGGCGGCGGCACCTGCTTCAAATCGTCGTTGGTGTAGGTCTTCTTCGCGGGCGGCGTGGTCTTCTTCCGCGCCTGCTCCCGCTTGGCGAGCTCCCCGAGCGACTGGGCAGACGCCGGCATGGCAACGAGCAGCGCGGCGGCAAGCAGCGTCCAGGACAGCTTCATCGACCTTTCTCCTTGGGTATCCATAGTTTAGCACGTCACGGCTGAGGCCGGATGGTCAGGATCCGGACCGCCGGACCCGCCGGCGGCGGCGATTTCTGGACGGAAACAGCCGTTACCGCACGCGCGCTGCCCGGCCCGTAGGCCGCGGCGCGGACCCACAGGATGCCGTTGCTGTCGACCTGCGGGTCGCCATCGCCGTCGGACGGGTCGTCTGCCACCCAGGCAGCGACGTATACCGGCACAGACGCCCCCGGCACCAGCCCGGGGAGCGACCCGGACTCGTAGAGCCGCCACGCCTGAGGGTCTCCACTCCCGGTATCGGCTTCGGCCGCGACGTCTACAGTGAGCCGCCGCAGATCGAGCGGCGGCCCGCCCCACGGAGGGGCGGGCGTCGCCGTGGCGTCGACCGCCCGGCCCGGCGCGGCCGACAGAGGTGCGGCGCCCGCGGCAAGGACGGCCGACCAGGAAGGCTGCTGACGCAAGTCCGCCACTGCCAGGTGCGCCGCGGCCAGCGATGCTTCGCGCAGCAGCCGCGCCGCGCGGTCGTGCGCCGCCAGCTCCGACTCCGCCGTCCCCATCAACACGACGGCCATGCCGAGTCCCATCAACAGCACGGTGGCGAGCATCGCGGACAGAACAGCCATCAGGGCACCTGAAGATTCGGCGGCCGCACGTCGAGCGAGGCCTCGAAATCCGGCACCTCGCGCAGCAACGCGGGGACGAACCGGAGACGCACGCGAATCCGGCGTCCTGAGTCGAGCGGCTCGACGCTCATCGCCGCGACGTTGTCGGACACGGGCACGGAGATGCCCGTCGCCTCGTCCCGGCGCAACAACTGGCGGGCCGCGGCGTCGACATGGAACGTCCACGCCTCCCCCTGAGCGATCGCGGCGCCTGAGGGATACGCGCAGCTGCGCGGCGCGGCCGCCGCGAGCACCAGCCCCGAGGACGTCGCGTCTTCGACTCTCGCGAAATCGTGACAACCGGAGTTGTCGAAAATGATGGCGGTCGTCTGAGCGGCGAAGCCGCACGCGCCGGCACACGGAGGGTCGAGCGCGATCGTCGCGGCCAGTGCATCCGCCGCCAGCGGGGCGGCCAGCGTTCCCCGCGCGCCTCGCGCCGACACGTACCAGATCGTCAACTCGCCGGCCGGAGACACGGAGATCGGAGCAAAGCGCTGCACCAGCGGACCGGCAAGCGCCCCCGCGTCGACCCCCGCACCGGCACGCGCCAGTTCGGCGCCGATGACCTGGGTCGCGATCCGCGCGCGCTGTTGCAGATCCGCCGCCTCCGGCTGCAAACGTGCGATTGACTGCCCGGCGAGCACCAGCGACAGGAGCGTGCCTGCCGCCGCGGTCGTAATCGCCATCGCGATCAGCAGCTCGACGAGACTGAACCCCGTTTCCCGCCGCTCCGCCGTCGACGGCGGACGCTCGTTTCGGCCCGCGCGCATCACGGCCGCCGCCACTCGCGAATCGTCGCGACGCGCACGTCGCCCACGCCCCCGGCCGGCGCCACCCTGACCGCAATCCCCACCACGTCGTCTGCAAAGCCCGGCACGCGCGAGACGCGCCAGCAGCGGACGTACGGGCGGCCGTTGTCAACGACCGTGTCGGTGTACCCGGCGCTGACGCAGTCGAGCGAATCGGACGGCGAGATGGCGATCGTGCCGTCTGCCGCCGCGCCGGCGAGATCGTTCACTTTGGTTGACGCCAGCAGCGTCATCGCAAGCTGTTCGCGCGCCGAGAGGTTGCGGGCGAGCGCGATCGAGAAGAGCTGCGCCGTCCCCAGCGCGATGGTGACGACCAGCGCCATTGCGACGAGTGATTCGACGAGCGTGAAACCCTGGCGATCGCGGGCCATGCGCCTGGCCGTGCAAGGCGCGCGCCGCGGATTGCACCGCCAGGATCCCGGAGCGCAGTCGGAGCGATCGGACTACGGCAGTGACGTCACGACGATCCGTGGCGCTCCGTGTGGTCCGTGGCCGTCCGTGTCATCCGAGGCCTCAGCCGACCGCGGGGAGCGAGACGATGAAGCGCGTGCCGCCGCCGGGTTCCGCCTGCACGGTGACGCGGCCGTTGTGCGTGACGATGATCTTCTGCACGACCGCGAGACCGAGGCCGGTGCCTCGTGCGCGCGTGGTCACGAACGGCTGGAAGATCCGGGAGGCAAGTCCCGGGTCGACGCCGGGACCGTTGTCGATCACCGAAATGCGCAACACCGGTTGACCGGGATCGTGCGCCGCCTCGATCAGGATCTGCGGCGGGATCTTCGCCTCGCGGCACGCCTCGAGCGCGTTGCGGCACAGGTTGCTGAAGGCCTGGCGCAGGAGCACCTCATCGCCCTGGACCCGGAGGAACTCGCCGCGCACGGCGACGCTGCCGCCGTTCGCGGTCGCCTCGGCGCGGATGTCCTCCGCGGCCCGCTCGACGACGGCGCGGATGTCCACCTTGCCGAGGACCAGCTCGGTCGGCTTGGCGAAGTTGAGGAAGTTCCGCACCACCGCGCCGAGCGTGTCGGTCTCCTCCCGGATGCCGGTCACGTAGGCGCGCATGTCGGGCGGCAGCCGATCGAGATCGAGCAGCCGCGCGTAGCCGTGAATGGTCGCCAGCCCGTTTCTGAACTCGTGCGCGATGCCCGCGGTGAGCTCGCCGACCTGCGCGAGGCCGTCCTTGAGGCGCAGCTGCTCCTCCAGCTCCACGACGTCGGTCAGATCGCTGAACAGACAGATCGCGCCGTGCTGGACGCTCGGGTCGGTGCCGATCGGCGACACCGTGACGCCGAGGTGCGTCGGGCGATCGTTGTAGGGCTCGATCCGCACCGCCCGGCGCCGGATCGGCTGCCCCGACGTCATGCACTCGTCGATCACCTGCGCGAGCGGCTGCGCGTTGCGGAGCAGCGCGTCGATCGTGCCGCCGGCGTATTTCTCCGGCAGTCCGAGCATCCGGCGCCCCGCCGGATTGAGCGACTTCACCGTCCGGTCGTCGTCCACGACGAGCAGGCCGGAGGTCAGGCTGGCGATGATCTCGTCGCTGAGGCGCTCGCTCGCTTCGGCGCGGGCGACGATCGCCTGCTCGCGCAGCTTGAGCCGCGCGACCGCCTCCTCCATCGCCGCGGTGACGAACGCGGTTTCCGCGCCGGCATCGTGCTGCGTCCGGCCGAAGCCCTTGGCGGCGGCGAACAGGCGCAGCACGACGAAGGCGAGCCCGGCCGCCAGCGCGGCGACCACGGCGGTCAGCGAGAGCAGGACGATCGCTTCGCGGTTCATGCGCGGTCAGCCCCCCAGCGTGGTGAGATACCACGACAGCAGCGCTTCCCCGTACATGCTCGCGACCAGCGCGCCGACCGCGAGCATCGTCCCGAACGGCACTCTGGTGGCCATGTCGGCGCGGCGCGAACCGATCAGCAGCGCGCCGACCAGGCCGCCGAGCATCGACGACAGCACGAACGTGACCAGCACCATCTTCACGCCGAGCCAGGCGCCGACCATGGCGAGCATCTTGACGTCCCCGAACCCCATGGCGTCGACCTTGCGCAGCCGGTACCAGGCCTCGGCGATCGCCCAGAGCAGTCCGCCGCCCGCGACCACGCCGAGCACCGACATCATGGGGCCCGGCGGCAGGAAGAGGCTGCCGATCACGCCGGCGACGATCCCCGGCAGCGTGATGACGTCGGGCAGGATCTGATGCTCGAGATCGATCATGAACAGCACGATCAGCGCGCACGCGAACACCAGCCGCACCGGCAGCATCGCCGTCGGGCCGAACGCGTACCAGTGCGCGACGAAGATGGCGGCGGTCGCGACCTCGATGAGCGGATACTGCAGCGAGATCGGGCGCGAGCAGGATCGGCAGCGGCCGCGCAGCATGGCGTAGCTGAGCACCGGCACGTTGTCGTACCAGCGCAGCGCGTAGCCGCAGTCCGGGCAGCGCGAGCCGGGATGCACGACCGACTGCTTCAGCGGCAGGCGGTGGATGCAGACGTTGAGGAAGCTGCCGATGCAGAGTCCCGCGAGCGCGAGGACGATCTCGACGGTCCCGGAGGGCGGCATCATCGCGGCGGCTGCAGCTGACCGGGAAGCGGGAACAGCTTCGACTCCCGCGCGATGGTGATCCCCCCGGTCGCGGGATCGATCACGAAGGGGGTGCCGGTGGGGTCGAGCGGCATCGGCGGGGTGATGCCGCGCTCGCGGCGGACCCGCGACCAGGCGTCCATGATCTCCATCGCGTCGAGCTGTGTCAGGCGCAGGTGCGCGGAGTCGCGCAGCCACGGCTCGTCGGCCTTCGCGAGCTGCTGCCACAACGCGCGCGAGGCGTCACGCTGCCCGCCTTCGGCGAGCGTGACGGCGGCGAGCGGCTGCAGCCAGTTGGGCGCGCCCGGCATCCCGGAGGCCTGCTGAAACGTCGCCGCCGCGGTCTTGTGATCGCGCAGGTGCCAGTAGTAGACGAACCCGAGGTCCTGCAGGTACTGCCATTTCCCGGGCTGCGCCGCGATGCCCTTCTTCAGCAGCGCGATCGCGAGGTCCGGCCGCCCCGGCCCGCCGGGATACGGCTCGCCGAGGAAGATCGCGCCGAACCTGTAGGCGATGCTGAAATACGGATCCAGCGTCGTCGTCAGGTCGAGCAGCGGATACAGCAGCGAGTAGGTGCGGACGTGCCCGGGCGGCGAGAGGCGTTCGCTGCCGAAGTGCTGCAGCGCGCGGATCCAATAGACGTCGGCGGCGAACGCGTCGTACCCGAGCAGCGCGCGCTTCATGGCCGCCGGCGAGCGGACGTAGAGGAGCTCGGGGCGGTCGACCGCGGGCGCCGGCCAGCGATCCTGCACGGCGTGCAGGGAAACGGCGCCGGTGAGACACACCACCGCGCCGATCGCCGGCTTCACTTGAAGTCCCTCCGCGCGAAGATCACCATCGCCCCGAACAGCAGCGCCGCGATGTAGAGAGCGGCGTACGCGGCCGTGGACGCGAGATATGCCCCTGATACCGGGATCCCGTGCACGACGGCCAGCTTGACGTCGAAGCGCGCGAAATCGGGCAGCAGGTAATAGCACGCCCGCGCGAGCGCGACCGCCGCCGGCGAGTCGACGATGCTCTCGAAGTTCTTCAGGTCGGCGTTGAACTGCCCGACGACGTAGACGCCGAGCGTGAAGACGGCGGAGAGCATCGGGCTCGAGTAGCTGGAGAAGAACAGCGCCACCGCGGTGACCACCGCCAGGTTCACGTAGATCAGCGCGAAGGCCTTGAGCAGCGCCGGATCGAGGGCCGGCGCATCCCAGGCGCGCTGAATCTCTTCCGGCACGCCGCGCGCCAGGAAGAAGAGGACGACGTAGAGCGCGACGGTCATGACCAGCACGTTGACGAACAGCGTGAGCAGGAGGCCCGCGTACTTGCCGGCGATGAACTCCGAGCGGCGGATCGGCTTGGCGAAGAGCGGATAGACGCTGCGCCGGTCGACTTCCTTCGAGACGAGGTTGATGCCGACGAAGATGGCGATGAACAGCCCGAACAGCGACGTGGCCGCCAGCCCGAGGTCCTTGATGATCTTGACGTCCTGCCCGGCCGTCAGCTGTCCGATGAGAATCGACGCGCCGATCAGCAGGAGCGCGAACAGCACGAGGTTGTAGAAGACGCGGTCGCGCACCGACTCGCGGAAGACGGCGAGCGCGACCCAGCGCGCCGTGTTCACGACTGCGCCCTCGCGCCGTCGCCGATCTCGGCGACGCGGCGGACGAACACGTCCTCGAGCGTTTCGCGCAGCGGGTTCAGCGAGACCAGCGCGGCCCCCGCGCCGGTGAGCTCGCGCAGCAGTTCTTCGGGCCGCCCGTCCGGCGGGAGTTCGATGACGTAGCGATCGCCGGCGATCGCGTGGAGGCGCTGCGCGCGCGCGCGCAGGCGGTCGAGCGCGCTGGCGGGAACGCCGGCCATGACCAGCTCCCATCCGTGGACCGCGAACTCGCGCAGCTCGTTGAGCGGCCCCGCGGCGGCGAGCCGTCCCTTGGCGACGATCCCCACCTGGCTGCACAGCGCTTCAGCGTCCGAGAGGATGTGCGAGCTGAAGAAGATCGTCCGGCCCTGATCGCGCAGCTCGAGCATCAGCGCGCGCACGTCGCGGCGGCCGAGCGGATCGAGCCCCGACATCGGCTCATCGAGGAACAGCACGTCCGGATCGTTGAGCACCGCCTGCGCGAGCCCGGTCCGCTGCAGCATCCCTTTCGAGTACTTGCGCAGCGGCAGCCGGCGCTCGGCGCCGATGCCGAGCCGATCGAGCGTCGCCGCGATCTTCCGCCGCCGATCCGCGGCAGGCATGCCGAACAGCCGGCCGTAGTAGTCGAGCAGTTCCTCCGCGGTCAGATGGTCGTAGAAGAAGGGATTCTCCGGCAGGTATCCGATCCGCCGGCGCACCGCGACGTCGCCCAGCGGCCGCCCGAGGATCTCGGCGTCGCCGCTCGTCGGGAAGACGAGCTGCATGAGCAGCTTGAGTGTGGTGGTCTTGCCCGCGCCGTTGGGGCCCAGGAAGCCGAAGACATCGCCCGGCGCGACGTCGAGGGAGAGCCGATCCAGCGCCCGATACGGGCGGGGGCGCCAGAAGCCGACGTAGAAGTCCTTGCTCAGCTCGCGGATGCGGATGGCGGACGTCAACTACTTCGCCTTCTTCAACTCCAGATCGAGCAGGGCCTCGAAATACTGCGGCGGCATCCCGCCGCCGGGAATGCGCCTGGCGTTGACGAAGAACGACGGGGTCGAGTTGACGCCGAGCTTCGAGCCGGCCTCCGCGTCGGATCGGACCTGGCCGATCACCTTCTGATACTCCGCTTCGAAGTCTTTCACGCCGGCCATCTCGCCGGCGATGCGCTTCACGGTGGCGACGCTGATCTGTTCCTGGTTGACGAAGAACCAGTCCTTCATCCGATCGTCGGTGCCGTTCTTCTTCGCCATCTGATACGCCGCCGACGCTTCGCACGTCGCCACGAAATTGATCCCCGGCACCGTCGGATTGCACTTGGAGCTGATCGGCCACGTCTTGAAGACGAACTTCACGTCTTTGGGATACTGCGCCTGGAACTTGTCGAGGATCGGCTTGTAGGCCAGATACATCTGGCGGCAATGCGGGCACTGGAAGTCGGCGAACTCCACGATGAGGACCTTCGCCCCCTCGTTCGGGTAGGGGAAGTCCGGCGAGACCGGCTGCATCGCCCACCAGCGCTGGAGCTCCTCCTGCTGCTGTGCGGTGAGCGGCGCCGCCGGCGCGGCGGCCGCCGCGGCGACCGACGCGACCGCACCTCCGCCCGAGGCGGCTTCACGCGGGAACGTCGTCAGGCCGAGAGCCGTGCCGGCGACGAACAGGAGCGCGATCACCAGCGCCAGCGGCGTGGCAATCAGGACGCGCATGTCGGCAAGGGCGCGCTTGGGCAGCGAGGACATCGGCACGGAACTGGCTCCTCCGGAAACGATGAAGATCCCGATCACCGCGACGTAGGTGGCGACGCACAGCGGGCAGACTTCCTTCAGCACGAAGAACGACGCGTAGGCGAGATACAGGACGATGGCGAGGGCGAGCGTCGATCCCGCGAAGATGTATGCGGGCGCGCTGTCCTTGATGCGGCTCTTCCCCGCCGCCCCCCACAGCATCAACAGCACCCACCCGAAGAAAACGATGCCGCCGACCGCGACCGGCACCCCCATCACCGAGCCGTACTGGCTCAGATAGGCAGCCTTGCACGACACCGTCGCGTTGATGTCGCAGAAGCTGGAGTAGTCAGGGTTGCGAATCAGGTTGTAGTGGACGTAGGTGGCCGCACTCGACGCCCCGAGGCCGAGCAGCGCACACAGAACCAGCAGCTTCCGGGACAGGGATGTCATGAGAACCCTCGTATTTTACCGCACCTCTCCGCCGTGCCCCGCCGCCCCGGATTCCCCCAGGTTCCCGGTGTAGGTCTCCTGCTCGTCGACGAACAGGATGCGGTCGGCATTCACGCCGTAGAAGTAGTTGCCGGTCACCCCGGGCCGCACCGGGTCGGCGGTGGCCGCGTACCCGGCGGCCACGGGAGCCCCGTTGCACGCGGCCGGCGCGTCGTCCAGCGGCTTGCCTGTCATCGTGAACATGTAGCCGGACTTCTCGAACGTGTCCGCGGTCGTGAGGTCCGGGCTGAGGAACCCCTCGCCCGTCGCGGGCACCGGTTTGGCCAGATCCGGCAGCACCGTCGCGTATTTCATGTTCCCGCAGGTGAGCGCGAACTGCCACTGCGCCGCCGCGATCGCGCGGAGCGACGCGACCGCCGAGGCATCGTTCCCGCGCGCCTGCATGCCGCGATACTGAACGAACGCGATCGTCAGGAGGATCCCGATCACCGCCAGCACGATCATCAGTTCCATCAGCGTAAAGCCGCGGTCCACCGGGGGGGACGGGGTGTTCGGGTTGTTCGGGTTGTTCGGGTTGTTCGGGTTCTTCGGGTTCTTCAGGTTCCTCAGGTTCTCCGGGTTCAGGTTCTCCGGGTTCAGGTTCTTCGGGTTCGACCCGAGGAACCTGGAGAACCCGAAGAACCCGAGGAACCCGAAGAACCCGAGTCCGAGCCCGAGCCCGGTTGCTGCAATCATTGAAAGGATTAGACCTGTTGTGAAGTCGCGCGGCCGGTAGACCAACCGTATCACGTGGCGTCCCGGCGGCAGCGACACGCCGCGGTACCGTCCGTTCACGCGCGCGATCTCCGCCGGCTGCCCGTCCACCTCGGCGCGCCAGGAGGGATCGTAGGTGTCACGCAGCACCACGAGCCCCTGCCGGTTCAGCGTGGCCTCGAGCACGACCGTGCTGGCGCCGTCGTGGACGATGCGGACCGACGGCGGCTCCGGCGGCCCGGGCCGCCCGGCGACCGCCGGCATGCGGTCCACCCTGGCGACATCGTCCCACAGCGCCGGATCGAACAACGCCTCCCGCTGCCACGCGAGGTCGTCCGGATCGTTCGCGACCTCCACCGTGGGAGGCAGAAACGCGCGCCGGGCCCCGGGATCGCACTGGAAGACGATCATGTTCCAGTCCGGGACCGCGGCGACGGGAGAGTACTGGCGCGGCTCGTCCTCCGGAAGCACGCATTTGCGCACGCCGCTCCGCCGCAGAAACGCCGCCCGCGCGTCGCGCTCCGCTTCCTCGAAGCGCCGCAGCGTCGCTTCGTACTCCGCCGGCCAGAGGTATGGCAAGTCGTAGGACAGCGCTTCGCGGACGCGCCAGCCCGAGGGCGCCATCGGCAGTTGCGCGTTCAGCAGCATGCGCCCCTCCACGGCGGTGGCCTCGGCGGGGATCTGCCATTCCTTCACGCCGTCCGGATCGGCGGCGTTCATGAAGCCGCGCATCCGGCCGCCGATGTAGACGCGCTGCGGCC
The DNA here is from genome assembly GCA_035699745.1 of Vicinamibacterales bacterium. NCBI lineage: Bacteria > Pseudomonadati > Acidobacteriota > Vicinamibacteria > Vicinamibacterales > Vicinamibacterales bacterium. Next base: position 12,383 of record DASSPH010000017.1, on the reverse strand, counting down.
CGGCGGCGGCGAGATACCAGTCCGGCGGCGCCAGGCGCTTCGCGTCCATGGTGAGATTGATGTCGCCGTTGGTCACCGCCAGATCGGCGCAGACGGCGACGAACAGCACGGCGAAGGCCTGCGGCCGCCGTTCGGCGGCGATCGCGAGGACGGCGCCGGCGAGCAGCAGCGCGAATGCGCGAACGGCGAGCGGCGGGGCGGTCCGCGCGAGGAATGCCGCGCCCGCCGGCGGGTCCTTCAGATGCGCCGCCGACGCGAGCCAGTGCGCCGCCTGCCAGACCAGGTCCGGCGTGAAGAACGACAGCGCCGCGGCGGCGAGTCCGACCGCGCCGAGCAGCGCGGCCGCGCGCGGCACGGTGCGAACCGCACCGGAGTCGTGCCGGCGCGACGCGAGAGCGGTCCATCCTTCCGCAACGAGCACCGCAACCGCGAACACCGCGAACACCAGGTACTTGACCGGAAAGCGGAAGTACATCAACTGAGGAATCAGCTTCCGCGCCAACGGATACAGCGGCGTGTACCCGCCCAGCGCCGCGACGATGCCGACGAGCGCGACGGCAGCCCAGAACGCGTTTCTTCGCAGCCGGGACGCGGTGCCGATGACCGCGAGCAGGAGCACGATCGGTCCGACGTACAGCGAGTAGAAGAACGGATCGCGGCCGAAGTTGAGCGCGGCCATCCACGGCAGGTCGGCGAGGAACGCGTCGTAGTAGTTGCCGAACACGTTCGGCGCGACGGCGTCCCACAAGGCGATGGGATGTACGGACCAGAAATCGGGCGTCGCGAGCGCGCCGCGCTGCGCGCGCAATCCCGCCAGCACGGTCGGGACGAGCTGCGCCGATGCCAGCAGCGCGCCGGCGACGAGCCCGGCGAGCGCGCGGAAAGAACCGTGGGCGGCTTCCGCCTTCAGGCGGAAGATCCACAGTCCCCCCACCAACCCCGTCGTCACCCACGTCACCGGCTCGCCGCACAGCGCCTGCAGGGCGTACGCGATGGCGGTCGCGCCGACGCCGCGCGTCAGACTCCACAGCACCCAGGGCAGCAGCGCCACCGACCAAGACAGGTTCGGCGCGTTGAGCATCGAGACCGACGGTCCCGACAGTGCGAAGACCGCGGCGCCGAGCGCCGCGGCCGCCGGCGGCAGGTCGCGGCAGCGCAGGAACAGGAACGTGCCCACCGCCGCGACCGGCAGCGGCAGCGCCACCCACAGGTTGAACGAGATCACGTCGGAAGGAAGCAGCCGGATCGCCAGCGTGATCGGCATCAGCAGCTGATTCAGCGCGTCCGCGATGGCGGACTGCCCCGCCGCGACGTACGGATCCCACCAGGGCGCCTCCCCCGAGGCGAGCGTGTGGCGCAGCCACAGGTGCCGCGACCAGAAGAAGAACGACAGGTCGCGGACGAAGAAGATGCGGTGGGTCGTGAAGAGCCCGAGCACGGGCAGCAGCGACAGCGCGACGACGAGCGGAATCCAGCGGCGGCCGCCGGTTCGCGCATCCATGCGCGTCAGGGCGCCGCCGGAGCCGCGTCTGGCTGCAGGTGCGCTGACGCGCGCCGGCGCCGGAGCCGCGGCTCGATCGCGCAGGCCAGCGCCAGGCCGAGCGCCGCGAGCGCGCTGACCGCCGCGCCGAGATAGAACTTCCGCGGCCGGTAGGTGAACGTGACGACGTGCTCGCCCGGGGTGAGGTGCACGCCGCGGAAGAGCCCGTTGACGCGCATCATCGGCGCAGGACGCCCGTCGACCTCGACGCGCCAGTCCGTGTTGTACGTGTCCGACAACGCCAGGTAGCCGTCCCCCGGCGTTCCCGCCTTGATCACCACCCGCTGAAGACCGTCTTCGAGAAAAGTGGCCGAGGCGGGAACCGGACGGCCCGGCACGCCGGCCGGCGGAGGCGGCGGTTCGCTGACGAGCACACCGCGCGCCGGATCGAAGCGCTCCATGAACAGCCCCTGGATCTGCCAGTTCACGTCGGGGCCCATGAGCGCGTCGGGGACGACGTAGGCCCGGCGCGCGTTCGGGTTGAAGTCATAGAGCTGCAGCTGCTCCGCGCCGATCATGCGCGCCAGCGGCTGCGCCCCGGGATACGGAGGCGTCGGCAGCACCACGAAGCGCGTTCCCACCCGCGAGAGGAAGCGCAGCCGATCCGCGCGCGGAGCGATCCTGAACCACCCTCCGGCCCGCGCGAAGTCGGTCGGCCACAGCACCGGCAGATCGTATGACATCGACTCGCGGATGCGGTGGCCGGACGGATGAAAGATGAACTGGCCGACGATCAGATACCGCTGTTCGAGCTCGGTGTATTCGTCGAGGTAGCGAGCGTACTTCGGCGCGTCCACGTCCGTCGTGTTCACGTAGCCCTCGAGCCGGCCGCCGACGTAGACGCGCTCGTGCAGGTCCTTCGGGATGCTGCGCGACCATTCCGGATTCTCCAGCAGCGTGGGATCGGTGGTCGGGTTCACGCTGGAGTTCGAGGCGAGCAGATCGATTCCCGCGAAGACGGCGAACACGACCAGCGCCGTGCGCCGCTCGCGCCGCGCCGAAGCCGCGAGCCAGAGCAGGAACGACGCGCACAGCATCTTCAACAGCAGCGAGGTGAGCAGCGGGCGCGCCCGGAACAGCAGGAACTCGGCTCCCTGAATCGGCGCCGGCACGTGCGCCCAGATCGCCAGGCGGAAGAAGCCGCGAATCGGCAACTCCGGCGCGATCAGGACCCACGCGATCAGCCCATAGGTGAGGGCCGCCGCGATCCCGGTCACGATCAGGACGCGGCGCAGCGCGCGCGGCGGCACCTGCCGATCGAGCAGCCACTGGAACGCCATCGCGGCGAGCGTCGCGATTCCCAGCGCCGCCAGCGACAGGTACTTCACCGGGAAGCGGAAGCTCTTGAGCGGCGGCACGATTTCCTGCAGCGCGGGATAGAGCGGCGTATGCGGCCCGAGCGACGCGATCGCGCAGGCGGCGACCACCACCGTCCAGAACCGCGTCCCCGGACGTCCCGAGAGCATCGCCACGCCGGCGAGCAGCACGATCGGCACGCCGACGTACATCGTGTAGTAGAACGGATCCCGCTGGCTGTTGAGGGCGAGCATCCACACCAGCTCGCGCAGGTTCGAGTTGAAGTAGTCGCCGAAGAAGTGCGGCACCAGCAGCTCGAGCAGCGCCAGCGGATGGAACGCCCAGAAATCGCTCGGCGCCATCGTCCCGCGGATCGACTCGCGGGTGGCGGCGACGAGCGGCACGTACTGGATCGCGGCGAGGAGCAGTCCGGCGGCCATGCCTGCCGCGGCGACGATCGCGAGCCGGCGATCGCGCCACCGCGCCTGCGGGAACAGCACATAGCCGGCGGCAATCGCCAGCGTCGCGGCGAGCGAGACCGGCTCCCCGGCCAGCGCCTGGCACGCGATGGCTGTCGCCAGCACCGTCATGGCCCTGGCGGTCCGCTCGACGAACAGCCGCTCGAGCGCCCAGAACACGTACGGCGCGGCGACGACCGACCACGACATGTTGGGGAAATTCGTCGTCGAGACGATCGGTCCCGACACCGCGAACGCGACCGCGCCGAACGCCGAGGCCTGCGGCCCCAGCCTGCGGCGCAGGAACAGGTACATGCCGGCGGCGGCGAGCGGGATCGGGAGCGCGATCCAGAGGTTGTAGGCGAGGACGTCGGGCAGCAGCAGCCGGATGGGCAGCGACGGGAGGTGGAACAACTGATACAGCGCGTCGTTCGCGGCGGGCTGGCCGTGCGCCGGATACGGATCCCAGAGCGGAAACGTGCCCGAGTGGACGCTGTCGCGCAGAAACAGAAATCGCGACCGGAACGCCATCGTCAGGTCGCGGACGAAAAAGATCTTCGAAAGCGTGAACATGCCGGCGACCGGAACGGTCGCCACGGCGACGGCGAGAAGCAGCCAGCGGCTGCGAGCGAACTTGAACATCGGGTGATCGGGCGATCGGGTGATCGGGCGATCGGGTTATCGGGCGATCGGATTATCGGCGGATCGATCGAATCGCATGAACGGAAAATCGGGTGATCGATCGCTCGATCACCCGATCACCCGATCACCCGATCACCCGATCCTCCAGCTGTTACTGGATCGCCGTGCCGCCCGAGGGGGACGCCGTGTCGCTGCCGCCCGAGCCGATCGAGCTGGTCGCCTGCCAGATCGTGCCGGTCGTGTTGGTGAAGAAGTAGCGCGTGCCGGTCGACGTCGAGACCGGATCAGCCCAGGCGTGGTAGCCCGAGGCCAGGCCGGTGGCGCCGTTGCAGGCCGTGGAGCCGGTCGCGGCGGTCCCGGTCATCGAGACCGAGTAGCCGCTCTTGGTCACCGTCGCGCTCGCGCCGAGGTCCGGGCTGATGAATGCCGAACCGCCCGAGGGGCCGCTGCCGAGCGTGGTCAGGTCCTGCGCATACATGCCGTTGGCGCAGGACGCCGCGAACGTGGACTGCGCGCTGCTCACGGCGCGCAGCGATCCGATGGCCGACGCCTCATTGCCGGAGATGCGGGCCCGGAGCAGACCGGGGACCGCGATCGCCGCAATGATGCCGATGATCGCGACGACGATCAGCAGCTCGATGAGTGTGAACCCGTTCTGATTCCGGACTTTCATTCTGCATCTCCTGAAAAGAGGATGCACATGGATGAGCAACGGCGATGCCAGCCCGGCCGTTCGCACCGAAGCTCGCTAAGAGACGTATCGGCTTGAACTTAGCGGTCTTACAGGGTTGTCGGAGGTGACAACCAGCGGCGTCATGACAGCAATTGTCGTCCGGGGGGACGCAGTCGGCAGGACCGGCGCGGACCGGTACACGAAAACGCCGGGTCCGCCTCTCGGCGAACCCGGCTTGCTTCCGTCCTCAGAGTGAGGTGAGGTCCGTTACTACTGGATCGCGGTGCCGCCCGAGGGGGAGGCCGTGTCGCTGCCGCCCGAGCCGATCGAGCTGGTCGCCTGCCAGATCGTGCCCGTCGTGTTGGTGAAGAAGTAGCGCGTGCCGGTCGACGTCGAGACCGGATCCGCCCAGGCGTGGTAGCCCGAGGCCAGGCCGGTGGCGCCGTTGCACGCCGTGGTGCCGGTCGCCGCGGTCCCGGTCATCGAGACCGAGTAGCCGCTCTTGGTCACCGTCGCGCTCGCGCCGAGGTCCGGGCTGATGAACGCCGAGCCGCCCGAGGGGCCGCTGCCCAGCGTGGTCAGGCTCTGCGCATACATGCCGTTGGCGCAGGAGGCCGCGAACGTGGACTGGGCGCTGCTGACCGCGCGCAGCGAACCAATGGCGGAGGCCTCGTTACCCGAGATACGGGCGCGGAGCAGGCCGGGGACCGCGATCGCGGCGATGATGCCGATGATCGCGACGACGATCAGGAGCTCGATGAGCGTGAAACCCTTCTGATTGCGCATGTGAAACCCTCTTCCTCCAAAGTTTGAGAAACGGAAGCTCGCAACGCTGGTTGCGCCGGTCCCGGACTGAGCAAGGCAGGTGCCGCGGCCGCCGGTGCCCGCCGGATTCGCCTAAGTGTTGCAGCAGCTGCAATTAGGACGACGGTGCGAGGGCGCCGGCCGGGTGGGGTGCCAGAAAATGTTGCCAATATTTGTCAGACCTGACAGTTCGTGGCGCGGATTCCGTGCCCTAAACTGTCAGCTATTGTCATATCGGATGGCTCACTTCAAATTGTATTTCTTCATGTAATAGCGGAACGACCGGAAGCTCATGCCCAGCAGTTCGGCCGCCTTCACCTTGACGCCGCCGGCCTGCCGGAGCGCGTCGGCGATGTACTCCCGTTCGAGGTGCTGGACGTGCTTCTCCAGGTCGAAGCCCTTCTCGGGCAGCACGCGCGGGCCGGCGGCGATTTCGCTGGCGCCGGCGGTTGACGGCGCCGCGATCGGCCGCTCCATCCCGCGGACCGTCTCGGGGAGGCTCTCCGGCAGGATCGACGGTGTGCGCTCGAGCGCCACCGCGCGCTCCATCGCGTTCTCGAGCTCGCGGACGTTTCCCGGCCACGGATAGCCTTGCAGGCACGCCATCGCCGCCCCCGAGATGCCCGTGATCGGCTTCTTCATCTGCGCGGCGAACCGGGCGACGAAGTGCTCGGCGAGCAGCGGCACGTCTTCGGCGCGCTCGCGCAGCGACGGCAGCCGCACCGGAATGACGTTGATGCGGTAGAACAGATCCTCGCGGAACTGCCCCTCCGCCACCATCCGGCCGAGGTCGCGATTGGTCGCGGCGATGATGCGGATGTCCGCGTCCACTTCCTCGGTGCCGCCGACGCGCCGGAACTTCCGTTCCTGCAGCACGCGCAGGATCTTCACCTGCAGCATCGCGCTCATCTCGCCGATCTCGTCCAGGAAGATCGTGCCCTTGTCGGCGACCTCGATGAGCCCCTTCTTGTTGCCGTCGGCGCCGGTGAAGGCGCCGCGCATGTGGCCGAAGAGCTCCGAGTCGAGCAGCGTCTCGGTCAGCGCGCCGCAGTTGACGGCGACGAACGGCCGATCGCTCCGCGGCGAGCGCACGTGGATGGCGCGCGCCACCAGCTCCTTGCCGGTGCCCGACTCGCCGGTGATCAGCACCGTGCTGCCGGTCGAGGCGATGGTTTCGATCAGCTCGAACACCTGCAGCATCGCGCTGCTGTTGCCGATGATGTTCTCGAAGGTGTTGGCCGAGTGCATCGCGCGCTTCAGCAGCACGTTCTCCTGCTGCAGCCGCTTGCGATCCAGCTCCTTGCGGATGCGGAAGCGCAGCACCTCGGTGTTGAACGGCTTCTCGACGTAGTCGTTGACGCCGAGCTGCGCCACGCCGCGCAGCAGATCCGGCGAGCCGTAGGCGGTCACCATGATCGCGATCACCGACGGGTTGATGTTGCGCGCGTGCCGCAGCACCTCGAGCCCGTCGACGTCGGGCATCCGCGCGTCGGAGACGACGAGATCGAACGGCCGCTGGTCGAGCAGCTCGATCGCGCCGCGGCCGTTCTCGGCGACGGCCACCTCGTGCCCCTCGCGCCGGAGCAGAATGGCGAGCATCTCGCGCATCGATCGCTCGTCGTCGACGACGAGGATGCGGGCCGATTCGACGGGAGCCGCGCGTTCGGCGGTCACCGTAGCCATGATCAGACCTCCTCCCGGGCGGGTGCCGCCCATTCCGGTGTGGTCTGCCTGCCGACCGGGAGTGCCACTTCCACGCTGGTGCCTTTCCCCTTCTCCGAGGCCACGCGGACTTCGCCGCCGTAGTCGCTCGCGATACGGTGGACGATCGAGAGTCCGAGCCCGGTCCCTCCCCTGAAACCGCCGCGGAACGGCTGGAAGATGGTGTCCATGTCTTCCGGCGCGATTCCCACCCCGTCGTCGCGCACCGCCACGATCACGTCCCCCTCGGCGGCGTCCGATGCCGCGCGCCGGACCTCGAGCCGCAGCCGGCCCCCGGAGGGCATCGCGCGCAGCCCGTTGGTGGCGAGGTTCCACACGATCTGCCGGATCTGCGCTTCGTCGGCGTGCAGGATCACCGGATCCGGCGGCACGTCGACGACGATGGCGTGGGCGGCGGTGACGTCGGCGCTGTTCTCGAGCAGCCGCGCCGCGTCGCTGACCACGCGGCGGACGTCGAAGTCGGTCGCCGCCGAGCGCTGCGGCTTGGCGAACGCCAGGAAGTTGCGAATCGTCTCGTTCAGCCGGTCCGACTCGCGCAGCACGATGTCCATGAGCTGCGACTGCTCGCTGGTGAGCGGCAGCTCGTCGCGCAGGATCTGGATCGACCCGGCCATCGACGCCAGCGGATTGCGGATCTCGTGCGCGATGCCGGCGGCCATTTCGCCGACGGCGGCGAGGCGCTGCTGCACGCGGGCCTCGCGATCCTTGCGCTTCAGCTCGGTCACGTCGAGGAACGTGAACAGGAACCCGCTCTCGCCGCGCGGCGTGATCAGCGGCGCCACGGTGATGCCCAGCTCGATCGGCCGCCCGCCTGGTCGGGTGAAGCCGTACTCCCGGCGCTTCAGCACCGGACGCGGGCCGGGATCGAACAGCGCGCGGAACGGCGGCGGCAGCTGCAGCACGGCCAGCACGTCGGCGCCGACGGCATCAGTCGCGGGAACGCCGGTAATCGCCTCGGCCGCGTGGTTGAAGGTCAGCAGCCGTCCCTGCACGTCGCAGGTCGCGAGGCCGCTGGTCAGGCTGTCGATGACGTGCTGGTTGAACGCCTGGAGATCCGCGAGCTGCGTCGACGTCTCGGCGAGTTGCGCCCCGGTCCGCCGCAGGCCCTCCGCCAGGTAGCCGCTCAGCGCGGCGACGGCGAGGAACCCGAAGACGTTCAGCCCCACCGAGTAGAACGCCATCCGCGGCGCCGGCAGGCTCTCGGGCGGGACCACCAGCGGCAGCGGCACGTGCTGGTATTGCGCGATGACGAGCGCGGAGTAGATCGCTGCGCTCAGCACGCTGACCGTCAGCCCACCGCGCCACGACTGCACCATGCTCGCGGCGATGATCGGCAGCGTGTAGAGGGTCGAGAAGTAGCTCCCCACGCCGCCGGTCAGATACACGATCGCCGACGCGATCAGCGCGTCGCACGCCAGCTGCACGTCGATCAGCCACGGGTGGCGATCGACGAACCGCAGCGTCAGGATCCAGACGATCGTCAGCGCGTAGGTGAGGCCGAGCAGCCCGAAGAACGGGTCGATGGGAAACACCCCCAGCCCGCGGTACTCGACGAGGATCGCCGAGCCGAGGAGCGCCGTGATCGCCGCCGCGCGGCCGGCGATCAGCCACAACAGCCGATGCCGCCGTGCGGCGTGCTCGGCCGAGGGGCTTCGTCCCTCGGACTCTCCCGCGCGGCTCGTTGGCCCTGTCATGCCTGGTGCTTTCGGTTCGTCGGATTCTGGATGCCGGTGCCTACGTCAACTTCGAGATCAGGTCGAAGATCGGCATGTACATCGCGATGACGATGCCGCCGACCACGCCGCCGAGGACGGCGATCATGATCGGTTCCATCAGCGTCAGCAGTCCGGCCACGGCGGTGTCGACTTCCTCCTCGTAGAAGTCGGCGATCTTCGCCAGCATCGCGTCGAGCGCGCCCGTGGTCTCGCCGACGTTGATCATCTGCACCACCATCGACGGGAATACGTTGGTCTCGCGCAGCGGCGCCGACACGGTTTCGCCGCGCTCGATGCTGGAGCGCGTCTTCTGGATCGCTTCCTCCACCACCGCGTTGCCGGCGGTGCGCGCCGTGATGTCGAGGCCGTCGAGAATCGGCACGCCGGACGAGAGCAGCGTCGACAGCGTCCGGCAGAAGCGGGCCACCGCGATCTTGCGCATGATCATGCCGAGAATCGGCATCTTCAGCACCAGCGCGTCGATCTGATAGCGCCCCGCCGGGGTCTCGTAGTACTTCTTGATGGCGAAGCCGACGCCGCCGAGGCCGACGAGGATGAACGGTCCGTACGCCACGAGGTTGTCGCTGGCGGCGATGACCACGCGGGTCGGCAGCGGCAACTGGGCGCCGAGGCCGGCGAACAGCTGCGCGAAGGTCGGGATGACCTTCCACAGAATCGCCGCCACCACGATCGTCGCGATGATGATGACCGCCGCCGGGTAGATCATCGCCGACTTGACCTGCCCCTTCAGCTTGACGTTCTTCTCGATGTAGACCGCCAGCCGCTTGAGGATGGTGTCGAGGATGCCGCCGGCCTCGCCCGCCGCGATCATGTTCGAGTAGAGCGCGTCGAACGCGCGCGGGTGCTTCTTCATCGCGTCGGCCAGCGCCGCGCCCGATTCGACGTCGGAGCGCACCTGCAGGATCACGCCGGAGAACCCCTTGTCGGGCTCCTGCTTGCCGAGGATGTCGAGACACTGCACGAGCGGCAGCCCGGCGTCGATCATGACCGAGAACTGCCGGGTGAAGATCGCCAGGTTCTTCGCCGGCGCCTTGGCCCCCTTTGCCCCGCTCTTGGCCTTCACCTTGGGCTCGGCGGCGGCCTTCGCCGGATCGATACGCGTCACCTGGATCTGTTCGCGGCGCAGCGCCGCGATGGCCGCGTCGACCGTCTCCGCGACGCGCTCGCCGGTCACCGTCTGTCCGGCCCGCGTCCGTCCGCTATACGCAAAAGTAGGCATCACATGCTCCGATTACCGAGGTCCGAGGTTCGAGGTTCGAGGTTCGAAAATCCCAAAGCCCAACCCCAAAGCTACCGGGCGACCGGCGGCCGGTTCGGAAGACCAGCGCCCGGCCGGTGTCCCATGCCGGCGCCCGCGACCACGCCGGCGCCGCGATTGATCATCTGCTCCAGTTCGTCCTTGAGCGACGACGCGTTCATCGCCGCCTCGAGGGTGATCAGTCGCTTCTGATACAGCGTCGCCAGCGACTGGTTCATCGTCTGCATCCCGAGCTTCTCCTGCCCGGTCTGCATCGTCGAATAGATCTGGTGCACCTTGTCGTCGCGAATCAGGTTGCGGATCGCCGGGTTCGGCACCATGATCTCGAGCGAGACGACGCGTCCCTTGCCGTCGGCGCGCGGCAGCAGCGCCTGACAGACGATCCCTTCGAGCACGAGCGAGAGCTGCGTGCGGATCTGCCCCTGCTGGTGCGCCGGGAAGACGTCGATGATGCGGTTGATGGTCTGCGCCGCCGAGTTGGTGTGCAGCGTCGCGAACGTCAAGTGGCCGGTCTCGGCGATGCGCAGCGCGGATTCGATGGTCTCGAGATCGCGCAGCTCGCCGATCAGCACGATGTCCGGATCCTCGCGGAGCGCGGCGCGCAGCGCGTTGGCGAACCCCTGCGTGTCCTGGTGCACCTCGCGCTGGTTGACCAGGCAGCCCTTGTGCGGGTGGACGAACTCGATCGGGTCCTCGATGGTGAGGATGTGCTCGTGCCGCTCGGTGTTGATCTTGTCGATCATCGCCGCCAGCGTCGTCGACTTGCCCGATCCGGTCGGCCCGGTGACGAGCACCAGCCCGCGCGGCCGCTCCGCCAGCGTCGCCAGCACCGGCGGCAGGCCGAGTTCATGGAACCCTTTGATCTGCTCGGGGATGACGCGGTAGACGGCGGCGACGGCGCCGCGCTGGTTGAAGACGTTGCAGCGGAAGCGCGCGATGCCGCGGATGCCGAACGAGAAGTCCAGCTCCTGCGCCTCTTCGAACCGCTTCTTCTGCTGATCGGTCAGCACGCTGTAGGCGAGCGACTTGGTGTCGGCCGGCCCGAGCGGCGGCAGGTCCAGCGGCTTCAGATGCCCGTGCACACGGATCTGCGGCGGCGTGTCGGTGGTGATGTGAAGGTCGGAACCGCTGTTCTCGACCAGCGTCTGCAGCAGTTCGGGTAAGGTTGCCATATTTGTCTCAGTTATCTGCTTTCAGTAGCAGCTCTCCGCTTTCCGCTCTCCGCTCTCCCAACGGCCGCCGGGCACTGCGCACTGCGCCTGCGCACTGGCACTGCGCACTGGCACTGCGCACTGGCACTGCGCACTGGCACTGCGCACTGCGCACCGCGCACCGCGCACCGCGCACTGCTACTTCACCGTCTCCCTCGCGACTTCCTCGATCGACGTGACGCCTTCCATCACCTTGTGCAGCCCGCTGCGCCGCAGCGTGATCATGCCCTCGTCCACCGCCTTCTTCTTCAACTCGAGCGCGGACGCGCCGACGAGAATCAGCTCGCGCAGCTCGTCGGTGATCTCCATCACCTCGTAGAGGCCGACCCGCCCCTTGTAGCCGGTGTTGTTGCAGCGCTCGCAGCCCTTGCCCTTCTTCGGGATGACGCGGTGCGCCTCCTCCTCGGTGAAGCCGGCGGCGACCAGCGCCTGCGGATCGTGCGGGTGATCGGTCTTGCACTCCGTGCACAGGCGGCGCACCAGGCGCTGCGCGCAGATCAGGTTCACCGAGCTGGCGACGAGGAACGGCTCGATGCCCATGTTCATCAAGCGGCTGATCGTGCTCGGCGCGTCGTTGGTGTGCAGCGTCGAGAGCACGAGGTGGCCGGTCAGCGACGCCTTCACCGCGATTTCCGCCGTCTCGAAGTCGCGGATTTCGCCGACCAGGATGATGTTGGGGTCCTGGCGAAGGAAGGAGCGCAGCGCGGCGGCGAAGTTCAGCCCGATGTTCTCGCGCACCTGCACCTGGTTGACGCCGACGAGGTTGAACTCGACGGGGTCTTCCGCCGTCATGATGTTGGTTTCCGGCGTGTTGATCTTGGCGATCGACGAATAGAGCGTGTTGGTCTTGCCGCTGCCGGTCGGGCCGGTGACCAGCACCATGCCCCACGGCCTGGCGATGGCGATCTCGAGCTTGCGAAGCGAGTCGGGCTCGAACCCGAGCTTCGTCATGTCGAGCATCAGCTTGTCCTTGTCGAGCAGGCGCATGACGATCTTCTCGCCGAACAGCGTCGGCAGGATCGAGACGCGGAAGTCGATCTCCT
>DASSPH010000016.1 GCA_035699745.1 Vicinamibacterales bacterium | reverse complement strand
GCGCGACTACAGGCTCCAGCGCAGCAGCACCGCGCCCACGGTGAAACCGGCCCCCACCGAGCAGAGCAGGACGAGATCCCCCTTCTTGAGACGCCCCTCGGCACGCGCGTCGGCGAGCGCGAGCGGGATCGTTCCTGCGGTGGTGTTGCCGTACTTGTCGAGATTGATGATCACCTGCTCCGGGCCGAGCCCGAGACGCTCGGCGGCCGCTTCGATGATCCGCCGGTTCGCCTGGTGCGAGACGAAGAGATCGAGCTCGGTGGTGTCGATGCCGTTCCGCTCGAGGAGGCGCCGGGCGATCTCCTCGGTGTTCTTCACCGCGAACTTGAAGACCGTTCCCCCTTCCTGCTTCACGTAGTGCAGGCGCTTGTCGACGGTCTCGTGCGAGGCCGGCATCCGGCTGCCACCCGCCGGCATGCACAGCGCCGAACCGCCGCTGCCGTCCACCACGTGCGCGAAATCGATGATGTGCGGCTCGCCTTCCTCGGCCGGCGAGAGGATCACCGCGCCGGCGCCGTCCCCGAACAGCACGCAGGTCGTCCGATCGGTGTAGTCGATGATGCTCGACATCACGTCGGCGCCGACCGCCAGCGCGTGATCGCACGCGCCGGTCGCCACCTGCTGCATGGCCGTGGTCAGCGCGTAGGTGAACCCGGAACAGGCGGCGCCGAGGTCGAACCCCCACGCCTGGCTGGCGCCAATCCTGTTCTGCAGCAGGCACGCCGTGCTCGGGAAGATCATGTCCGGCGTCGTGGTGCCGACGACGATGAAGCCGATGTCGGCGGCGGTGAGACCGGCCTCCTCCATCGCCCCCTCGGCGGCGACCGCCGCCAGTTCGGAGGTGCCGACGCCCGGCTCCGCGATGTGCCGCTCGCGGATCCCGGTCCGCTGCTGGATCCACTCGTCGGTCGTCGCGACGAGCTTCTCGAGATCGGCGTTGGTCAGCACGCGAGGCGGAACGTAGGTGGCAAGGCCCGAGATCTTCACCGGGCGCATCTGTCGGGCCGGCGCGATCCGGCCGATGTCCGTCTTTACCAAAGTCTGTCCCTCTGCGGGGCGGTCAGGCCGAAGTACTCGTAGGCGCGCGCCGTCGCCACGCGGCCGCGCGGCGTGCGCTCCAGGAAGCCGGCCTGGATCAGGAACGGCTCGTGAATGTCCTCCAGCGCGTCCCGCTCTTCGCTGAGCGCCGCCGCCAGACTGGCGACGCCGACGGGACCGCCGCCGAACTTGTCGACGATCGCGCGCAGCAGCCGCCGGTCGACTTCGTCGAAGCCGTGCTCGTCGACTTCGAGCATCTGCAGCGCGCGCCGCGCCACCTCCAGCGTGACGCGTCCGTCGGCGCGGACCTGCGCGTAGTCGCGCACCCGGCGCAGCAGGCGGTTGGCGACCCGCGGCGTGCCGCGCGCGCGGCGGGCGATCTCGCGGGCCGCGTCGACCTCGATCTCGACGCCGAGGATCCGCGCCGACCGCACCACGATCTCCAGGATGTCGGCGTCGCCGTAGAAATCCAGGCGGTGGACGATGCCGAACCGGGCGCGCAGCGGCGAGGTCAGCAGCCCGGTCCGCGTCGTCGCGCCAATCAGCGTGAAGCGATGCACCGGCACCTTGACCGATCGGGCGCTCGGCCCCTGCCCGATCATGATGTCCAGCTCGTAGTCCTCCATCGCCGGATACAGGATCTCTTCGATCGCCGGCGCCATCCGGTGGATCTCGTCGATGAACAGGACTTCCTTCGCCTGCAGGTTCGACAGCATCGCCGCCAGATCGCCGGGCTTCTCGATGACCGGTCCGGCGGTCGGCCGGATCGGCACGCCGAGCTCGTGCGCGATCACGCCGGCCAGCGTCGTCTTGCCGAGGCCCGGAGGGCCGTAGAGCAGCACGTGATCGAGCGCTTCGTCGCGCTGCCGCGCCGCGGCGATCGCCACCTGCAGCTGCTCGCGCACGCGATCCTGTCCGATGTACTCGTCCAGCGATCGCGGCCGCAGCCCCGCTTCATACCGGACGTCGTCGTCGAGAGGCGACGTGCTGAGCACGCGATCGTCACTCATACCGCTACTTCATCATCCCACGCAGGACGTCGCGCAGCGCCTGCTCGAACGTCGCGTCGGGCGTCTTCTTCAGCACGGCGTCCACCGCCTTGCCGGCCGCCGCCTGCTGGTAACCGAGGTTGGCCAGGGCGGAGAGCAGATCGTCGCGAAGTCCGGTTCCGGCCTCGGGCGCCTCGGGCTGCGCGCCCGCCGCTGCATGCGGCAGCCGATCCTTCAGCTCGAGGCCGATCCGTTCGGCCGTCTTCTTCCCCACGCCGGGGATGCGCGTCAGCCGCGCGACGTCCTGCGTGCGGATCGCGCGCACCAGCTCGCCCGGATCGATCCCGGACAACACCGCGAGCGCGAGCTTCGGGCCGATGCCGCTGATGGCGATCAACCGCTCGAACAGATCCTGCTCGAGCGGCGAGGCGAATCCGTAGAGGGCGATCGCGTCCTCGCGCACGTGGGTGTGGACGCGCAGCGTCACGCCCGCGCCCGGCTCGCCGAGGCCGTAGAACGTGGACAGCGGCACCTGCACGTCGTAGCCGACGCCGGCCACGTCCACCACGACACGATTGGGATGTTTCTCGAGCACCGTGCCGCTGAGCCGCGCGATCACGGTCGGTAGTGTCTCCAGCTGCGAACGGTCGCCGGCGGCGACTGCAGGCGCGCCTGCGCCGCCGCCCCGTGGCTGCTGTGCACGTGACAGATGGCGATCGCCACGGCGTCGGCGGCGTCGTGCGGCGACGGCGGCGCGTCCAGCCCGAGGAGCAGCTTGACCATCTGCGCGACCTGCGGCTTCTCGGCGCGCCCGAAGCCGACCACCGCGCGCTTGACCTCGGCCGGCGTGTATTCGACGATGGCGATCCCGGCGGCGGACGCGGCGAGCAGCGCGACGCCGCGCGCGTGCCCGAGCTTCAGCGCGCTGCGCACGTTGCGGGCGTGGAAGATGTTCTCGATGGCGACGCAGTCGGGACGATGCGCGGCGAGCAGTTCGACGAGGCCGGAATGGATGGCGTGCAGCCGATCGGCGAAGGGGCTGCCGGCGGGGGCCGACAGCGTACCGCAGGCGACGAGGCGGTGCCGGCGGCCGTCGCTGGCAATACAGCCGTAGCCGGTGCGCTCCGAACCCGGATCGATGCCGAAGATGATCACGGCGCGGTCCGCGTACTCCGCGTCATCCGCGGTCTCACGCCAGCGAGGCCTCGATCTCCTTCTCCTCGATGTCGGCGTTCGTATAGACCTTCTTCGTGTCGTCGTGCTCCTCGAGCACTTCCATCAGCTTGATCATCGCCTGCGCCGCCTTGCCTTCGAGCTTGATGTAGTTCTTCGGCAGCAGCGCGATTTCCGCCGCGGCAGGCTCGATGCCCAGCCCCTTCACCGCGTCGAGGACCGCCTGGTAGCTCTCGGGGGACGACACCACTTCCCAGTTGTCGCCGTCGTCCTGCATGTCGTCGGCGCCGGCGTCGATCGCGGCGGCGAGCAGCTTCTCCTCGTCCGCCTTGCTCTTCTCGACGACGATGTAACCCTTCTTCTCGAACATCCAGGCGACGCTGTTGGCCTCGCCGAGGTTCCCGCCGTGCTTGGTGAGGGTGTGCCGCATTTCACCGACGGTGCGGTTCTTGTTGTCGGTGAGCGTCTCGATCATGATCGCCACGCCGCCGGGGCCGTAGGCCTCGTAGGTGATCTCTTCGTACGAGACGCCCGGCAGCTCGCCGGTGCCGCGCTGGATGGCGCGCTTGATGTTGTCGGCCGGCATGTTGACCGACTTGGCCTCCGCGATGATGGTGCGCAGGCGCGGGTTGCTGTCGGCGTCGCCGCCTCCGTTCTTGGCCGCGACCGTGAGTTCCTTGATGATGCGCGTGAAGAGTTTGCCGCGCTTCGCGTCGGCCGCACCCTTTTTATGCTTGATTGTGTGCCACTTGGAATGGCCGGACATGGCGGAAACCCCCGAAAAGTCTAAAGAAAATGACGGATGATCCTAGCACTTTCAGCGCTTGCTGGCGAGGATGACCCAGACGTCGGCGCGGGCGTCCCACGGGCCTCCCCGATAATCCCCGAGCACCGCGTCGATCGCGAAGCCCGCGCGCTCCAGCCGGCCGGTCATCTGCCGGATGGACAGGGTGCGGAACGTCAGGGTGAACCGGTGCTGCCGCCGCGCGCCGTTCCGCGACGTCAGGTAGCGCTGGTCGAAGATGGTCAGGCCGCGGGCGCGGTCCTGCGTCACCGACTCGACGAGCGACACCGTCGTCTGCCGCCCCATGCGGCCCGACAGGGTGCGGCGCGCCTGGTATTCGGACCAGCGCGGCAGATCGGGAACGAGGTCGATGCCGAAGCGGCCCCCCTTCGGCAGCACGCGCGCGACGGCGTCGAGCGTCGCGGTCAGGTCGCGTTCGCGGGTCAACGACTGGAGAATCCCGTAGGGCGCCATGACCAGCGGAAACCGCCCGCGGCGGAACGGCAGATGGCGGATGTCGGCGCGGACCAGGGCGGCGCGCCCGGCAACGCGCGCACGGCGCAGCTTGCGCGACGCGCGATCCAGCATCGGCAGCGATCGATCAACGCCCACGATCCGGACGCCGGCGCGGGCGACCGGCACGGTGATGCGGCCGGTGCCGCATCCGAGCTCGAGCACCGGGCCATCGGCCGCGGCGGCGAGCCGCTCCCAGAACTGGACGTCCCGCCGCTGCACGGTCTGCGCGTTTTCCCAGTCGTAGAATGCGGCGTAATCGTCCCAGCCGCGCCACCCTTCGCGGGCGCGCTTCACGCGTCACCTCCCTGCTTACGAATCTGTAATTGTCGCCCGCTCCGCAGACTTTCCGCCGGAGGCATACAGAAGTCGGGTATCATACGGTGTCCCAGAGTCTGTTCATGGTAAGACTTAATGCGCTGATCGCGGCGTTTGTGCTGCTGATCGCGGGTTCTGCCGCGGGTGTGGCAGGCGGCGCGCCGGCCGGCGCCCTCGGCGCCATCCAGGGGCACGCCTGGACGGCGAACAACAGCGCGATCCCGCACGCCAGGCTGCGGCTGCGCGACATCACCACCGGGAGGATCGCCGCCGTCACGCAGGCCAACGAGAACGGGCAGTTCGCGTTCGGCAACGTCGCCGCGGGCAGCTACGCGGTGGAGCTGGTGAACGCGTCCGGCTCGGTCCTGGCGATCGGGCACCTGTTCAGCGTCGCCTCCGGCGAGAGCGTCGTCACCTTCGTCCGCCTCGCCGCGCCGGGTTCCTGGTTTTCCGGATTCTTCGCCAACGCGGCGGCCGCCGTCGCCTCCAGCGCTGCCAGTCAAGGGATCACGGCGCTCGCTCCTGCGGGTCGTCCGGCATCGGCCGGTCGCTGAGCCGCACGCAATCAGATGTTCGACGCCCAGGACCTGCCGGCCAACGTCGGAACGGACGTCCCCACGCCGTCGCTGTCCTCCGGGTCGTCACAGCCGGTGCATCTGCTCGATCGCCTGAACGCCGTCTTCAAGCATCGCCGCCTCGCGGGCACCGCGTTCGTGCTCGTGATTGCGTTGATGATGCTGCAGACCTATTCGACGACGCCCGTCTTCCAGGCGCAGGCGCGCGTCCAGATCCAGGACGAGCGGACGATGTCGGTCGCCAACATCACGTCGAACGACCCGGCGTTCTGGCAGGACGCGGAACAGTATTACAAGACGCAGTACAGCATCCTGCAGAGCCGCGGGCTCGCGCGGCGGGTGGTCGAGCGGCTGCGTCTGGCGCAGCATCCCGATTTCAGCGGCAGCGCGCCGCGGCCGCGCGATCCGCTCTCGATCATGCGGCAGGCGCGCGCGTCGGCGGGTTCGTGGGTGCGCTCGCTGGTGGCGAAGCCGCCGGAGGCGGAGCAGGCCAGGCCGGCGCCGGATGAAGACGAGCGGCTCTCCGGTCTGATCAGCGCATTCCTCGGCGGCGTCCACGTCGTCCCGGAGCAGGGCACGCGGCTCGTCACCATCATCTACCGTCATCACAACCCGCGCTTCGCCGCGGAGGCGGCCAACGCGCTGGCGGACGAGTACACCAGACAGAATCTGGATCTGCGGCTGAACACGATTCAGACCAGCCTCAAGTGGATCGATGGCGAGCTCGCGCGGCAGGAAGAGATCCTGACGAAGAGCGAGGCGGCGCTGTCGCAGTATCGCGAGTCGAACAACGCGCAGTCGCTCGACGACAAACAGAACATCGTCACGGCACGGCTGACCAACGTCAACGATCAGCTGACGCGCGCGCGCGGTGCCCGCCTCACCAGGGAAACCCTCTACAACCAGATCCGGAACGCGGATCCGAAGGAGGATGCGAGCGACAACTTTCCCGCCATCGGCAACAACGCCAGCGTGGTGAGCGCGAAGAACGCGCTGCTCAAGGCGGAAGGGGAGCGGGCGGCGCTGGTCGCCCAGGGCTACGGCCCGGAGTGGCCGGCGCTGAAGGCGGCCGAGAGCGAGGTGGCGGCGGCGCGGCGGCAGCTCGTCGCGGCGCGCGGCAGCGTGATCGAGACGGCGCGCAACGAGTTCAACGCGGCGCGGCTGGAGGAGAGCAACTACGCCGGCGCGCTGGAGGAGGCGAAGTCGGCGTCCGTGGATCTCGAGCGCAAGGGCGGAGACTACAAGATTCTCCAGCGCAAGGCCGAGACGGATCGCACGCTGTACAACCAGCTGCTGACGCAGCAGAAGGAGCTCAGCGTCGTCGCCAACAGCCGCGCGAACAACGTGCAGGTGATGGAGCAGGCGGAGGTGCCCAAGGCGCCGATCTCGCCGAATCCGCGCAAGGACTGGCTGACCGCGCTGCTCGCCGGCGTGGTCGTCGCGTTCGGCCTCGCGTTCGGCATCGAGTACCTCGACGACACCGTCAAGGTGCCCGAGGACATCACGCGGCGGCTGCGGTTGCCGCTGCTCGGTCTGGTGCCGGCGATCAAGGGCGATCGCGTCCCGGTGCTCTCCGAGACCGTGCCGCACGAATTCGGCGAAGCGTTTCGATCGCTGCGGACGTCGCTGGTGTTCACCGCCGGCAGCGAGCACACGCGCGTGATCGCGGTGACGAGCAGCCAGCCGCTCGAGGGAAAGACGACCACGGCGGCAAACCTGGCGATGGCGCTGGCGCTCGGCGGGTCGCGGGTGCTGCTCATCGACGCCGACATGCGCCGGCCGGGTCTGCACAAGACGCTCGGGATGGAGAACGGTACGGGGCTGTCGCACCTGCTCACCGGCCAGGCGCGCGTGCGGGAGGCGATTCAGCGCACCGCCGAACCGAATCTCGTCGTCATCACCGCCGGGCGGACGCCGCCGAACCCCTCGGAGCTGCTCGCGTCCGAGCGGATGAACGGCTTCCTGCAGAACCTGCAGACCGGCCCCTTCGACTGGGTGGTGATCGACACGCCGCCGGTGCTCGCCGTGACTGACGCCGTGATTCTGGCGCCGCGGGTGTCCGGTGTGGTGTTCGTGATCGGATCCGAGATGACCCGCCGGGCCCACGCGGAGCGCGCCATCGAGACGTTGCGGACCAGCCGTCCGCGCAGCCTCACGGCGGTGCTGAACCGCGTCGACTTCAACCGCAACAAGTACTACTACTCGCGCTACTACGGCTACCAGTACAAGAGCTACTACGGACCGGGCACGACGCAAGGCGCAGCGTAGCGAACCGGGCTCCGGGTTCGGTCCTTCGCTCCTGGCGCTGCTGCTCGCGTTTTCCACGTTCGCGTTCGCCGGCGTGTACCTGCGAACGCTCGCCGTTCCCGCTCTCCTCTGCGCCGTTCTCCTCGTCATGTACCGGCCGCGGCCCGATCTCCGTGATCGCGGATCGGCGGACGTCTGGCTGAGTGCGGCGTTCGCGTTCGAGCTCGTTCAGCTCGTGCCGCTCCCCGAGCGCGTCGCCGGACTGCTGTCGCCCCATGCGCGCGGGGCCTGGGAGCGTCTCGCGCTGGCGGTGCCGCGCACGCTGCCGCTCTCGCTCGACGTCGCCGGCGGGATCTGGGCGGCGATCGTCGCCGGCTGCGCGCTGGCGACGTTCATCACCGCCCGGCATGTGTTCGCGAACGGCGGGGTGCGCCGCGTGGTTCGTGCGATCGCCTCGATCGGCCTGATCGTCTCGGCGATCGGGCTGGCTCAGGAGGCGACCGGCGGCGGGCTGATGTACTGGCGCTGGCGGCCGATCGAGGAGGGGGCGGATCCCTTCGGGCCGTTCGTGAACCGCAACCACTTTGGCACGTGGGTCGTGCTCGCGGTTCCGCTGGTGCTCGGCTATCTGGCCGCGCATGCGGCGGTGCACCATCGCGCGAGCGGCGGCGAACGCCGCTGGTCGCGGCTGCGTGACCTGACGGACTCGCGGACGATCTGGCTGACGGCCGCGGTGGTGTTCATGATCGTGGCGCTCGCCGTCACGCTCTCACGCTCGGCGCTGTTCGGGCTTGGCGCGGCGCTGGCGTTGGCCGCCTGGCTCCGGCCGGCCGGCGGAGGCACGACCGGCAGGCGGCCGGAGCGCTGGGTCGCCGCCGGGCTGCTCCTTGCCGCTGCCGCGGCGCTCGTCCGCGTCGACCCGTCGGCCCTCGGCGCGCGGCTGGCCGCCGCTCCCATCTCGATCGCCGGACGGATTGCCATCTGGCGGGACACGCTCCCGGTGGTCCGTGATTTCTGGTTGACGGGCACCGGCGCGGGCACGTATGAAACGGTCATGCTGCTGTACCAGCGCTCGGCGCTGGAGGTCCGGTTCAACCAGGCGCACAACCATTACCTGCAGCTCGCGGCCGAGGGAGGCCTGCTGCTCGGCATTCCGCTGTTGATGGGCTTGTCGGCCTGGCTCCGCGCGGCCGCCGCGGCCATGAGACGCGACACCTCCGCCATGTATTACGTGCGCGCGGGCGCGTGTTGCGGTCTCGCCGGCGCCGCCGCGCAGAGCGTGTGGGAAACGGGGGTGACGACCCCCGCCAACGCCCTGCTGGCGGCGGTGCTCGCCGCGATCGTGGTGCACGCGCCGATCCGCGCCGATCGGCAGGGTGGCGCGTGAGTCTGCGCGTCGGCTTCGACATGGACGGCGTGCTCGCCGACTTCCGGACGGCGTTCCGCCAGACGGCGGAGCGATGCCTGCGAAAGCGCGTCGGCGAAGACGCAGACGACGACCAATCGCGCGCGCCGCTCACCGCCGACGACATCCGCCGCGTCTGGGATCACATCGGAAGGACGCCGAACTGGTGGATGGACGTGCCGGCCTACGAGCCGGCGCAGATCGCGCGGCTCTACGGGCTGATGCGGAGCACCGGGTGGGAGATCTTCTTCATGACCAAGCGCCCGCCGAGCGCGGGGGACTCGGTGCAGTTTCAGACCCAGTGGTGGATCGAGCGCTTCGGCTACTACCTGCCTGCGGTCCTGACGGTGCCGGGCTCGCGCGGTGAAGTGGCCAACGGCCTGCGCCTCGATCTGATCGTCGACGACCAGATCATCAACTGCGCCGAAGTGATCGGCGCCGGCCCGACAAAGGCGCTGCTGATGCTCCGCGAGCCGGATCCGGCGGCGCGGACGCTCGCCTTGAACCGCGGCATCGGCGTCGTCTCCACGCTGTCAGAGGCAATCACGATCCTCGAGCAGCTGCACGACGTGGTGCCGAAGCGGCGCGGGCGCCTCTTCCGCCTGAGCGACTGGTTCAGCGCCGCGGAGGAACAGCACGAGCCGCTGCCGCACAACCCTCGCGAAGTGCGGCCCATACCGGAACGCTCGGATCCCTGATCGGCTCGCTGCAATATGGAGTGACCGGGCGGGATCCGATCACGCGGACGCTCGTGCTGGGTCTGCTCGTCGGCACGACGCTGGCCTCGACCTGGCGCCCCGCTCGTGCCGCCGCCCGGGTCGATCCCGTGACGCTGCTGCGCGACGAGTAGATCGATCAGGGATCCGGGATCAGCGATCCGGGATCAGCGATCCGGGATCAGCGATCAGGGATGAGGGATTCGCAGACGAACCAGATCTGGCTGTTCAACGCGGCACCGAGCCATGGCATCGGCGAGAACAACTGCTCGCGGATGGTGAAGCGCCCGGCGATCTCGGCGGCAAGCTCGCGATAGTCGAAGCCCTTGTGGCCGTAGTACTGGTACGGCCCGCTGCTGCTTCGCCCTTCGAACGCGATCCGGGCAACGCGCATCCCGAGCACCGACTGCAGCATCTCGATCGGCGAATAGCGCTCGCGATGACGGTAGTCGCCGAGGCGGCGCAGGCCCGCGAGGGCGCGGAACAGCTGCTTGGCGGCGACGCTCGGACCGATTTCGATCGGCACGCTGATCACCACGAGGCCGCCGGGGCGGACGAGCGCGGCAAGCACGTCGAGCACCCGCCGGCGCTCGGGTTCGAGGCAGTGCTCCAGCACTTCCATGCACGTGACGACGTCCCAGCGCGCGTCCGGAGCGGGCGCCGCAACCGCCGCCGGCGCCACCTCGAATCGCGTCCCGGGAAGGCGGCCGAGCCGCGTGCGGCACGCGGCCACCTGCCCCGGATCGACGTCCCATCCGCAAACCTCGCGGAAGTTGTCGTGAACCATGGCGACGAACGTCCCGTCGCCGCACCCGTAGTCGAGCAGCCGGCCGCCGGCACGCCGGGCAACGAGCCGGCGGGCGAGATCGAAGCGGCTGCCGTGGCTCCAGCGGACGACGCCGCTCGGGCAATAGAGCTGCTTGCGGGCGTAGTCGCCGTCACGAAGGAGGGAGTCGGTCACGGCGGCGAAAGCTAGCGCCAGAGCGACGAGAGCAGGATCTTCCGGAACTGGGCGTGGCGCAGGAGCGCCAGCGCCGACTGGCGGTGCCAGTTGAAGTCGGCGGTCTGCCGCAGCAGCGGGATGATGCCGTCCACGCGCGCGAGCTCGACGACGGCGTCGATCGCGCGGTCGCTCATGCGCGACGCCAGCGTGCGGAACGCCAGGCCGATGCGGATGTCGGCGCCGAGCCGGGCGCGCCAGTCCTGCTCGTAGCGGCGGAGCCGGATGTCGCGCAGGTCGTCGGCCTGCAGCGCCTCGTCCAGCGTCTCGGCGGCGATCTGACCGCTGATCAAGCTGTAGTAGATGCCGCCGCCGGTCGTCGGCTTGACGAGACCCGCGGCGTCACCCACGGCGACGAGCCGCGTCGCATAGGTCCGCGACACCGGGCCCAGGGGCAGGATCTTGAGGCGCGGGTCGGGCCAGCTCGACGCGTCGGCGTCGAACCGGGCCCGCATCCGCGCCGCGAACTCGCGAAAGCGGTGCAGCGCGCGCGACTCGCACATCAAGCCGACGCGGGTGTGCGAGCGCCCCGCCCGGGAGAACGGCACCAGCCAGGCGAAGCCGCCCGGCGCCACTTCCCGGCCGAGGTGCACTTCCACCGCGTCCGGCCCCTCGAGCGGGTACTCGAGCTGCGCGCTCTGGACGTACTGCCGCGGCGCTCCCAGACCGAGCTGGCGATTGAAGCGGTAGTTGGCGCCGCAGGCGAGCACACACGCGCGCGCGCTGACCGCTGCGGCGCCGTCCACGCCGATCGTGACGGCGGCGCCGCCAATCTCGATCGTGCGGACCCGCGACCCGCTGCGCAGCTCGGCCCCGGCGGCACGTGCGGCGCTGGCCAGCGCCTGATCGAAGCGCGCGCGATCGACGACCGCCGCCCGCGCGTTCTCCGCGTCGACCGCGACGTCGCTGCCGTCGGCGGCGACGAATCGGGCCAGGTGCGCGGTGCTGAGGATCGTGTCTCGGGGGATGTCGAATTCGTCGAAGGCGGCGGCGCCGAGGACGCCGGTGCAGTGCACCGGAACGCCGATCGCTTCGTGCTCTTCGAGAACGACGACGTGGTGGCCGGCGGCGGCGAGGGCGCGAGCGGCGGTGAGTCCCGCGGGACCGGCGCCGATGACCGCAACGTCATGCAGCGTCATCGATCAGAACTTGCGTCCGCGCACTTCCCATGTGCCATGCACGCTAATCCAAAACGACAGCAGAATCAATCGCACGTCGAGCGCGAACGAGCCGCGATTCACGTAGAGGCGATCGTAGCGGAACTTCTGCCGCCGCGGCAGATCGCGGCGGGCGTAGACCTGCGCGATGCCGGTGAGCCCGGGGCGGACTTTGATCCGGTGCTCGAAGCCGGGCACGTCCTCGAGCCGTGTCAAGCGGCCGCCCGAGTCCGCCTCGATCTCGCCGGGACGCAGCGCGCGCGGGCCGACGAAGCTCATGTCGCCGCGGAAGATGTTCCACAGCTGCGGCAGTTCGTCCATCGCCGTCGCCCGCATGAAGCGTCCGATGCCGGTGACCCGCGGATCGTGCGCCGTCGCCTGGACGGCGCCGGTCGCGGCCTCGGCGTCTGGCCGCATCGAGCGGAACTTCAGCGCGGTGAACGTTCGGCCGCCGAGACCGACGCGCTCCTGGGTGAAGAAGATCGGCCCGCCGTCTTCGAGCTTGATCGCCGCGGCAAACGCCGCCCACAGCGGCGCCGACAGGACGAGCCCGGCGCCGGCCAGCGCCATGTCGAACGCGCGCTTCACGCCGCCTCCGCGAAGAACGCGCGCAGCCGCTCGCGCAGGTGGCGCATCGTGAACGCCGCCTCCACCCGGGCCCGCCCCTCCCGGCCGAGCCGCGCGCGCAGCGGCGCGTCGTCCATCAGGCGGCGCATCCCGGCGCGCAGCGCGTCGGCATCCCCGGCCGGCACGATCAGTCCGGTCCGTTCGTGCTGGTTCACCCATGGCACGCCGCTCGGCAGATCCGTACTGATCACCGGCTTGCCGCTTGCCATCGCTTCCAGCTGCACGTAGCCGAACGCCTCCGCGCGCGACGTCGACGGCAGCACGAATGCCGTGCAGGCGGCGAAGAGCGCTCGCAGGTCGTCGTCAGAGACGTCGCCCGGGAAGCGTGCGTCCACGGCGAGGCTGCGCGCCAGCGCCTCCCAGGTTGCGCGCTGCGGGCCGTCGCCCGCGATCACTGCGCGGATTCCGGTCCCCTGAAGGGCTCGAAGCAGCACGTCCACCCCCTTGTAAGGGACGTGGCGCCCGGCGAACAGCACGAACGGCTCCGCGCGCGCGCCGTCAACGGCGCTCCCGGCGGTCCACCGCGACTCGTCGATGCCGAAGGGAATCACGCTGATGCGATCGCGATACGGCTCGAGCGCGGCGGCGTGCGCGGCGAGCGGCGGCGACGACACGACGAAACGCCGCGCGCGCGTGTAGGCCGGCCGCGCCACCGGCGCGTAGAACAACGCGTACTGCAGCGCCGGACGGACCACGTCGCTGTGATACCAGATGACCAGCGGGACCTTCGGCCTGGCGATGGCGTAGGACAGCAGCGCCCATGGATTGGGCTCGTGAAGGACGATCAGATCCGCCTCGGCGCGCCGCAGCTGCCGTTCGAGTCCCGGCGCGATGGGCACCGATCCGGCCCGCGCAATCACGCCCACCCGCGTCACGGGTACGCCGTTGACGACCTCGTCGACGGTGTGCGGCGCCTGGTTCAACGCCAGCACGCGGCTTTCGACGATCCCCTCGCTCGCGTCGCACAGCGTCTGAACGACGCGCTCCATGCCGCCGGAGGCTGGCGGGTAGAACTTGGCGACGTGCAGGATCCGCTTCATGTGGCGGCCCCGGATCGCGACCGCGCGCCCGATCGCGCGGCCACCGATCGATACACGTCGGCCACTGCTGAAGCGTACCGGGACCACGAGAATTGCGACGCGCGCACGACGCCTCGCGCCTTCCGCGCCTGCCACGCGTCAGGCGCTGTCTCGCGCTCCGCGATCAGCGCCAGAATCGCACCGCGCCAGGCCTCGATGTCGCCGACGGCGCAGTACTCCGCGGCATCGGCGCCGACCTCCCGCAGCGCTGGAATGTCGCTGGCGACCACCGGCGTGCCGCAGGCGAGCGCTTCGACGAGCGGCAGCCCGAAGCCCTCGCGCTCGGATGGCAGGAGCGCGACCGCGGCGCGGCGGTACACCGCGGCCAGGGTGGCGCGGTCCACGAATGGCAGAACCGTGATGGCCCCGGCGAGGCCCAGCTCGCGCACGCGCACGCGCTGCTCCGCCGTGAACGGGCCGCCGACGCGCACGAGCCGCGCCTCGGGCCGTGCCCGCCTCACCGCCGCGAAGACGTCGAGCAGCACGTCGATGCGTTTGCGCGAGATGGTGCTGCCGACGTGCAGCAGCTCGGTCGGATGCTTCGGACCGAGCAGCCGCGCCGCCTCGAAATCGGTCTGACCGTCGGCCGCGTCCCACCCCGTCGCGTCGGCGCCGTTGGGAATCACCGACAGCTGGTCGGCCGGGAATCCCGCGAGGGCGATCAGGCTCGCCCGCGTCGCTTCGCTGTCGCACGGGACGTGAGCCGCCGCCCGGAGACCCGACAGGATGCGCCGCGACATCCAGCGGAAGGTCGGCGACCGCCACTCGTCCTCGGGCTGCAGGATCGAGCGGAACGCGTCGACGTCGTGGCACGTCACGATCGTGCGGCCCGCGGGCAGGTCGTGAACGAGGTGCGCGTAGGTGTGATCGACGACGTGATACAGGTCGAAGGGGGGCAGCGCCCTGACCGCGCGGCGATAGTCCCACTGCCGCGCGACGAGGCGATCGATGATGTCGGCGCGCGCCGACGGGGGCAGCGCCAGGCGCGACAGCCGCCGCGGCATCCGCGGCCGGATCAACGCCGCCTGAATCGCCCCGCCGTGCGACTGGCTGAGGTGCGCCGCGAGCATGTCGGCGACCAGATCCATGCTCGGCCAGCCCTCTTCGAGGTAGTCGGCGACGATGGCGACACGCAGCGCCTGCCCGCCGGAGCCCTGGCGAACCGGGACGCTCATCTGGCCACCACCCGCACGATCGCCATCAGCGAGCGCCGCAGCCGCCACAGCGGCACCGCGCGGCCTCGCGTCGATTCGAACCGGTAGCCGATCGCCGCGAGGTCGTCGAGCAGCGCGCCGAGCGCGTCGCCGCGCCGCTCCAGCACGTCCAGGTGCAGCTCGAGGCAGATCGCCGGACGATGTGCCCGCAGCGTGGCGCGGGCGCCGCGCAGGACCTCCGCCTCCGCCCCTTCCACGTCAATCTTGAGAATCGCCGGCGCGAGCGCGCGCGTCCCGCAGAGATCGTCGACGGTCGTGAACGGCACCGCCTCCCCGCCGGCCTCGCCCGCCGGCTGCGCGAAGCCGAGCGGGTCGAGCACGATCCGTCGCGTGCCCGACCGTTCGCCGGCGCCCGCCACCAGCACGTCCGCTCGGCGCGATGCGTCGTTCGACGCCAGCAGTGCCGTCGCCGCCGCGGCGAGCGGCCTGGAAGGTTCGATCAGAACCGCCCGGTGCCGCGGATCGACCGCCAGGTGCACCAGCGAGAAGAGTCCTTTGTGCGCGCCGATATCGAGCAGCAGCGCATCGTGCGGAGCGCTGTGCGAAAGCCGCATGAACGCGGCCATCTCGTCGCGGCTGTCGGCGTTCTCGACGAAATGAAAGGCGAAGTCTGGCATTGCATCGGCCGGCAGCAGGAAACGCAGACGGTCGCCGATCGTGATCGCGGTCGTGCCATCGGCCTGAACGGTGCGCGTCAGATCGAACGCCGCTCCGCCGCCGGCATAGCCGAACCGCCGCCGCGCGAGCTGCGCGCGGACCGGCTGCGGCAGCCAGCCGGCCGCGAAGCGCGCCGCCTCGCGGATCACGCCAGCACCTCCTCGAACCAGGCCAGGTGCGCCCGCGCGATCGCCGGCCACGCGAACTGCTCGCGCGCGCGCGACAGACCCTTCTCCGCACGCCGACGGCACTCGAGCGGGTCGTCCAGCAGCGAGGCGATGGCCGCGGTCCACGCCTCGGCGTCCCCCTCGGGGAGCACGGTCCCGGCGTCCGCGATCACGTAGGGAATCTCTCCGCTGTCGCTGCCGACCACCGGCACGCCGCACGACATCGCTTCGACGAGCATGCGTCCGAACTGCTCCTTCCAGGAAGTCGTCGTCTGGCTCGGGGCGCACAACAACGTCATCGCGTTGAGCCACCGCGGCACGTCGCCGTGCTTCACGCCGGTGACGACCCGCACGCGCGACGGGTGCCTGTCGGCGAACGCCCGCAGCGCCGGTTCGAGCGATCCGCCGCCGACGAAGAGCGCCTGCCACGGAATGGCCAGCGCTTCCACCGCGCGGCAGAGCAGGTCGAGCCCCTTCTGCGGCTCGAACCGGCCGAGGAAGCCGACCACCCGCGCCGATTCCGGCCAGCCCAGCTCGCGCCGCGTCTGCGCGCCCGCGGCGGCGTCCGGACGAAACCTCCGGGTGTCGACACCGGGCGTGATGACGCGGGATGGCTTGCCGGCGTAACCGTCGCGCGAGCGCAGCGTCGCGTGCACCAGCTCGCCGAACGCGATCCATCCGTCAGCACGGGACATCGATTGGCGTTCGAACGACGAGAGCGGCCACGGATACGCCTTCGCGATGTTCTGGAACGTCGAGTACACGAGCCTTGCGGACGGCGGCGCCGCGGCGGCAATCTGCGCCCCGGCGGCGACGTACGGCTCTTCCCACGCGTGAACCAGATCCCACGTTCCGCCCATGGCCTCCCGCAAGGCGGCGTAGCGCATGAAATGCGCGCTTCGCCCGAACCGCACCGGCACCGTGCGCAGCTCCACCGCTTCGCCCTCGCCGGCGCGCGCCTCGATCGGACCGAGATCGCCGTGAAAGCGCCGCGGCGCGATGGCGACCACGTCCCATCCCCCTCGCGCCTGGACGGCGATCTCATGCGCGAGCCGCCGGTTCTCGGTCACGACGTAGGAATGACCGATCGTGAGCAGCCGGCGTTCCTTCATGACTGCGCGCCGCGCACGCCCGGCAGCGTCGCCGCGGGCCCGGCGTATGGCGGCGTGGAATCGCGCAGCCGCCGCCACTCTCCCAGCGTGCCCCAGCGGACCGGCCGCCGCTCGCGGCGGATGCCCGGCCATCGCGCCCACAGCTCGCGGACGATCCAGGCCAGTCCGTGCGGATCCCCGCCCGGAATGCCCGCAGCCATGCGACGGAAGTTCAGCAGGCGGATCGGGATGCTCACGATCGCGCGCGGCGCCGGCTCGTTGTAGAGCGCGTTGAGGCAGTCGTTGCGGATGACGTGGCGCACGTAGCTGCGCGGGTCGCGGTTCGCCCGGTCCGCGACATGAGCGACCGGCGCGTCCGGCAGGTACACCACACGCCAGCCGCGATCGAGCCAGCGGAGGCACAGCTCGCGCTCTTCGCCGTGGATGATGAACTCCTCGCGGAACCCTCCCGCCTCGAGCAGCCGATCCCGGCGGGCCAGGAAGGCGAACCCCACGAACGACGGCACATAACAGGCGCCCTCGCGCGGCGCGGGCTGCTGGGATGCGGGCAGGGGCGTCGCGTGCTCGTCCGCCTGCGCGAATGCAATCGCGGCGATCGAGTCGTCGGCATCCAGCAGCGCGGCGGCGCGCGCGATCGCATCCCTCTCGACCAGGAACGCGTCGTCGTCCAGGTTGAGCACGTAGGGGGTGGCGGCGCGGCGCACCACGAGGTTCCGGGCTGCGGAGACGCCGGTATGGACCGGCAGGCGGAGGACGTCGATCGGAATGCCCAGCGCGGCGGAGCGGCGATCCATCAGCTGCACGTCCACCGGCGGCTCCGATGCGTCGTCGACCACGATCACGCGGGCGATGCGGTCGGCGGCGAGCGCGAGCGATCGTATGCAGCGATCGAGTGCCGCAGCGCGATGGCGCGTGCCGATCGAGACGGTCACGTTCTGCGGCGCCGTCACGCCCCCCGTCCGTTCAGAGCCGCGCGATAGCAGGCGATCGTCCGCTCCGCGCAGGCGCGCCAGCTCAGGCCCGCAACCGCGGCACGCGCCGCGCTGCCGAGCCGACGGCGCAGCGCCGCGTCGCCGATCAACCGCTCAGCCGCCGCCGCGAGTGCCTCCGCGTCACGCGCCGGCACGACCAGCCCGTTCACGCCGTCGCGAACGACGCTGCTGCCGCATCCGACCGGCGTCGCGACCACCGCAAGACGTTGCGACATCGCTTCGATGAGCACGAGGCCGAAGCCTTCGTAGGTCGAGGGCCAGAGCAGCACGTCGTGCGTCCGCAGCGCGCGGATCACGTCCGCCTCCGGCGCGCGGTCGACGACGCGCACCAGGTGACGACTCCGGTCCGAGAACGCGCGCAACACTGCCGACGCGGGGACGCCCGGCCCGAGCACGGTCAGGCGCGGCTGCGGGAGCCGCGCGGCGATGCGATCGAAGGCCTGCACCAGATAGTGGATGCCTTTGACCTGATCCCACGAGCCGCAGAAGAGCAGCCCCTCGCCCCGCGGCGCGTCGGGCCCCGGATCGTCGTTCAGGAAGTGGTCCGACACGCCATGAGGGATCACGTCGATGCGATCGGGCTGCTGCCAACCGTGCGACAGGGCGTAGTCGCGATCGCGGTCGTTCAGGAGCAGCAGACGATCCGACAGGTGCGCGCCCGCGGCGACCTGCGACAACCGTGAGACCGGATACCACAGCCGGCGGAACCATGGTTTTCGGCTGAGGCCCTCGCGCGCATCCTCGAGCATGCGGCGGTAGTTCAGGTGCTCGAGTCCGTTCGAGCGGCAGACGTAGGCGACCTGCTTGTAGATCGCGAACTTCTTCAGGATGCCGAAGAAGAGGCCTTCGGCGCTCGCCGCGTCGACCACGTCGTAGCGTCCCGCTTCCAGGCGGCGAACGATCGCGTTGCCGGCATGCCACGGGGAAAGCACCTGGCGAACCTGGCGGAGCGACGGACCGCCGATCTCGGGCGCGAACATGATGTCGCAGTGATGGCCCAGCGCCTGGAATTCGGCCTGCAGCTTGTAGAACACCTTGGGGGATCCGAGCGTCTCGTCCGGCGGGTAGTCGCCCACGAGGAGAATCGACAACGCCCTGCTCACGCCTGCACCGTGAATGCCGCGGGGGCGCGCAGCTTCGCCACCGTCAGCTCCAGGGCGAACTGCGAGCGATACGCCTCCCCGCCGCGCCGCGCCTGCTCCGCGCGTGCCTGCCGATCGTCGAGCAGCCGCCGGATCTGCGCGATCGCAGCGTCCACGTCGCCGTTCTGTACGAGCGTCACCGCGCCCGTCTCACGCCAGACCGGCTCGGTGAGCGGTCCGGCGGTGGAGATCGTGGCAACCCCGTTCGCGAGACCCGCCATGACCGAGGTGCGCCTGGTCGTCACGCCGTCCGGATACGGCTGGAAGAGCACGTCGCACGCCGCGAGCGCAACCGCGACGTCAGCCGCAGTGAGTTCGCCGGTCGCGTGGACGCGCTCGGTGGAGGCCGGCACACGAACGGCCAGCTCGCGGGCGAACCCGTCGCTGCCGCGTCCGATCAGCATCGCGCGAACGTTGCCGTCCCGCTCGAACAGCGCCGGCAGTGCCGCCATCAGCTCGGCGCCCACGTGCTCGCCGAACGTGCCGAAGTGGCCGAGGACGCGCGCGCCGGGCGCGAAGCGGCGGCGGAACTCGTCGGCATCGGCGGCGCTGGCTCCGCAGGGAATCGTCGACGGAATCGGCAGCACCGTTGCGGTCTCGGCGGCGCCGTACGGCCCGAGATACTCGTGCCATTTCGCCGACGAGTAATACAGCTGCGTGGCGGCGCGCACCAGCACCGCCGCCATCACGCGCTGCGTGAGCGCCGCGACGTTGCGCCAGGGCCGGTTCGCGCTGAAATAGAAGTACGGCTCGTGGAACATCACGCGAATGTCGCGGCCGGCGTCCCGCTGATCGCCAAGCCAGCGGCAGAAGCCGACGTTCATGCCCCGCCGGCCGAGCGCGTTCGGCACGTACTGCAGTACGACGATTCCCGGCGACGCATCCCACGCGTCCGACAAGGTCGCGCGCGACGCGCTGCCGAACACGTCCGGCAGCGCGTGTACGCGCACCGGATCGGACGCCGGCTGCACCGGCCCGGGCACCCAGACGTCAACGCGGTCGCCCGCCTCTGCCAGCGCGCGTGCGAGTTGCGCGGTGTAATCCCCCACGCCTCCGCATGACGGCGGATACTCGCCGGTGAGCAGGTGCCAGGAAGCGCTCATGCCGCCGCTCGCTCCAGAACCGTCTCGAGGCGCGAGAGGTGCGCATCGGAACTCAGACGCGCCGCGACGGCTCGGGCGCCGTCCGCAAGGCGATCGCGCCGCGCCGGATCCCGCAGCAGCCCCGCGATGGCATTGGCCATTGCCGCAGTGTCACCCGCGTCGACCAGTCGGCCGTTGACATCGTCGGTCAGCCATTCGCGAATCCCGCCAACGTCGAAGGCGACGGCGGGAACGCCGCACGACGCCGCCTCGAGGCCGACGAGGCCGAACGGCTCGGGCCAGACACTCGGCACCGCCAGCATCTGCGAGCGGCCGAACAGCGATGTCCGCGTCGGGGTATCGATCCAGCCCGGGAGTTCTGCGTCGACGCCATCGAGGATCGCCGCGCGTTCACGGAGCGTCCGGCGAAGGGGGCCGTCCCCCGCGAGCACGACCGACACGCGCCGGCCGATCGCCTTCGCGGCGAGAGCCGCGGCGTCGAGCAGCAGCGCCGGCCCCTTGAGATCGGTCATCCGTCCGAGAAACAGCACGTCGAGGCGTGACTGCGACGGCGGCTGAGCCCGCTGCGGCGCGGCGAAGAGCGGAATCGCGTGAACGCGGTCCGGACTGACGCCGTGCCGCACGTATTCGTCCCGCATGTGGCCGCTGGCGACGACCATCGAACGGTACCGGGGGAACAGCGCACGCTGCCGCGCCGCCCAGCGATAGTTCGTCACCATCTCGCCAGGCCGCAGCCGTCCGCAGCGGCGAGGCGCGTAGTGCACCAGACATGCGGCACCGCAGAGCCGCCGGCACTGCTGCGGCGCGGGGAAGAGGAACGCCTTCTGCCCGCTGACGCAGGTGCCGAAGTATCCGTGCATCATCTTGACGAGGGGCGCGCACGTCATCAGCGCTTCGTCGACGGCGAGGTCGCGCATGTTGTGTGAGAAGCAGACGTCGGGGCGCCACACCGCCGCCGTCCGGATGGCAGCGGTGAGTCCGAGATCGGCGACACTCCATGACTCGCCGCACGCGATCGCCGTCGGGCCCACCTCGGCGGCGCTGTTCGCGAAGAGGAGGGCGACCTCATGTCCGCGCGCGCGCAGTCCGTCGGTGGCCGCCGCGAGGTAGCTCTCCACCCCGCCCGCGCCGCTCCGCGCCTCGTTGGCGATGAGGATCCGCATCAGCCTCGCCGCAGCCGGACGCAGACCCCTTCGGTGGTCCACGGGTCGAACGCCGGGTTCAGGGGTTCCACCCGAAGCCCCTGTGCGTCCAGCTCCCTTTCGATCGCCTGGCGGGTGACTCCCGCGGCGCGCCACGCGGCGGGGTGAAACTCGACGAATACGTGGAGACCGGGCAGCGCGAGCGTGTTGCGCGCGCCTCTCAGCACGTCCAGCTCCGCCCCTTCGACGTCGATCTTGATGACCGCGGGCAGCAGATCGTGCACGCGGCAGACGTGATCGACGGTCTCGGTTGCGACCTCGACGCGCGTTCCGCCGCGGACTGACGACAGCGCCAGCGAACTCGCGCCGCCGGAGGGATGAAGCGCGAACGCCGCGTGCCCGACCGTCGCCGCCACGGCGGCCCGAACGATGGTGACGCGATCGTCGAAGCCGTTGAGGGTCACGTGCGCACGCAATCCGTCGCACGCGTCGGGTGACGGCTCGAACGCGAAGACTCGTCCGGTCTCCCCCACCCAGTGCGCGAACATCAGCGTATACGCGCCGACGTTCGCGCCGACGTCGAGCACCGTGACGCCGCGGCGCACCACGCCGCGGAAGGCGTTGTACTCGTCCGGGTTCCAGCTCACGTGCCGGTAGCGCGCCGACAGCCGCACGCGCTCCCCTTCGGGCAGCACCGAGACGAGATGATCGCCGGGCAGATGGTCGAGAACGGCTTCGAACGCGCGTCTCAGCGCCGGCGGCGCGGAGGCGGCGCTGCCGCGGCGCAGGCGGCTGACGCTGCGCTCGATCCAGCTGCGCGATCGATAGCGGTCCGCGCGTCCCACGCTCACGGGTGCGCACCTCCCTGCGCGGCCCGCAGCGAGCGGGCCAGCCGTTCGTAGAGCGCGCGCACCGGACCGAACTCGATGTAGAGGGGCCGCATGTAGAAGAGCACCGCCGCGGCGAGAGCCGCGCCGGCTGCGATCGTCACCGGCAGCGGCGGCGTGCCCGCGAGCCGCTGCACCAGCAGCGCCACGATCAGCATCGGCGCGAAGCGAGCGGACCAGGGCACGAGCACGTCCGAGAGCAGCGAGATCTCGGTCGTTCCGGTCGCCTGGGCGAACGGTTTCCAGGCGAGCGCCGAGAACACCACGCCGTGGCTGATCACACCCGCGGCGACCACGCCGGCGATGCCGAACCGTGAGCCGAGCAGCCACGCGAGGCCGAGATGCAGCACGCCGCAGATCATCGAGGCGATGCCGATGGCAAGACGCCGCCCGAGCACGGACGGGATCACCGCGACGGCGTGCCCGAAGCTCATCGCCAGCGCGAGCGCCGCAATGAGGGCGTTCGCGGTCGCGCCGGCGAACATCGCCGGGCCCACCCACTCGCGCACGAACGCCGGGTTCACCGCGAGGACCACGCACGCCACCGCGCCGGCGAGCGCGAGGTAGACGCGGACCATCACGACCAGCGCGTCGCGCAGACGGCGCGCCTGCCCTTCCGCCGACAACTGCGCCAGGCCGATCAGGCCGTTGTCGCAGGGAATCCATGACAACTGCGTCATCGCCTGGCCAAGCTTGCTGGTGCAGGCCAAGGCCGCGACATCCGCGGGCCGGCCGAGCGCGGCGAGGACCAGGCTGTCGCTCGCGGCCACGAGCCGCCATCCCCAGCCCCCGATCCACGTCCCGAGCCCTTCGACGAACAGCTTGCGGATCTCGGCGAAGGACGGCCGCGGCCAGTCGCGCACGAGATCGGGCGCAATGCGGCCGACACGGATCGCCGCCGCGATGCCGGTGACGATGGGCGGCGCCGCGGCGGCAGCGGCGAGCGCGTAGAGGCCGTAGCCCGCCGCGAGCAGCGAAACAGAGATGACGAAGCCGATCACCCAGTGGGCCAGGCTGGCGAAGCCGTTGAACCGGACGTCCTGCAGCCCCGCGAGAACGGCGGTAAAGGCGCGCAACGGATGCGACAGGCACCCGCCGATCGCGACGATCAGCAGCGGCCCCTGCACGGCGAGGTGCTCGGCCTGGGCCAGCCGGACGATGCGCGGGAGCTGCGTCCAGAGAACCAGCGCCAGCGCGCCATAGAGCACCGCGCTGAGCGTTGCGGCCGCCGCGCCGGTGCTCACCAGCCGGCGCAGCCGCGCTCGATCCCCCGCACCGTCCGCCTGGGCGATCAACCACGGCAGCGTGACGAGCATCCCGAGTTCGGCGAGCCCGGCGTAGGCGAGCAGCTCTCCGGATGCGAGCCACAGTCCGTAGGCGCGCGCGCCGACGTGGTCCAGCGTGAACGGTACCAGCCACAGGCTGGCGATCACGCTGATGCCGACGTGCAGGTACGAGAACCCGGCCGCCAGCGACGCTCGGACGGTGCGGCTCACGCGGACCCTCGCAGCCGCGCCCCGGCGCGGCGGGCCATCGCGCGCGCCGTGGCGATCCAGCCGGACGGGGTCGCCTTGCGCAGCCACGTCCGCCGCGGCCGCGCATGCGCGCGCGCGATCGTGGCGTCCCACCGCTGGTGAAACAGCCGGCCGTTGCGCAGCACGGCAGCCTTGTACTTCTCGGACGGCGTGCCGATCGTGGTGCTGCCGAGATGCCGGTACGCGCCGGCGCGCTCGTAGCCGAACGTCGCCACCCGCCAGCCCGCCTCGCGAATGCGGAACGCGAGATCGGACTCGTCCCACTCGGTCGGACGGAACGCCTCGTCGAGAACGCCGACCCGTTCGACGCAGGCCCGGCGCACCACCCACGGGCGGATGACGGCGTCGATCTCCTGCAGCCGGATCCAGTTCAATGGCGCGCGTCCGATCGTGCTCTCGAGGCGCCGCGGATCGATCAGGTCCTCCCATCGCTCGAGCGGATCGCCGCATGGACGGCAGTTCAGCCCGCGGCTCAGCGCCAGCATGCCGAGGTCGGGATACGCCTCGAACACCGCGAGCAGCTCCGGAACGAACCAGTCGGCCTGCAGGAACATGTCGTCCTGCCACGCCGCGATCAGCGGCGCGCGCGCCAGCGCGATGCCGCGGTTCGTGCACCGCAGCTCGTGGGCGTCGTCTTCGTGGACCCAGCGCAGGTGGCGCGCGCCCCAGGGTGTCGCGGCGGCGCGTTCGAGAGAGGCCGCGGTACCGTCGCGGCAGCCGTCCTCGATCACGATCACCTCGACGCGATCGCCGCCGAACCGCTGCCACGACTCGAGCGCGCGGCGCAGCACCGCCTCGTTGTTGAACGTCGGCATCACGACCGACAGCGCCGGCGCGGCGATGCGCAGCTCAGTCGCGGCGGGCATAGGCCTGCAGATTGAAGGCGAGCGGTGAATGGGTGCCGCCGGGAAGCGCGGCCGCGGCGCGATAGGCGAGCGTACGTGTCAGCCGATCGAGGCGCGACGCCGGCGCCTCGCCCTCGGGCATTTCCGGCGGCGCGACGAACACGTCCGCGCCGCCGAACCCTTCGCGCGCCAGCGCCGCGCGAAGCGACGACGGCCCGAAATGATTCACATGGACCAGGTTGTCGGCCAGCGCCGGCTGGTATCCGGGCCGCAGCCAGGCGCGCGCCCGCTCTTTGAGGCGTTGTATCGGCGCGTTGGGCACCTTCACGGCGATCCATCCGCCAGGGGCGAGCAGCGCGTGCGCGCGGCGCAATGCGGAGCGGGGATCGGGAATGTGCTCGAGCACGTCGGTCATCGTGACGGCGTCGTACGAACCGTCGTGGCCCGACCAGGTGTAGAGATTCCCCTGATGCACGCGGCCGCCGGTGGCCGCCGCCGCGTATGCGGCCGTGCGCGGGTTCAGTTCGAGCCCCTCCGCGTCCCAGCCGCGGGCGCGGGCGCGGGCGATGAAGCGGCCGGCATGCGCGCCGATGTCGAGCAGGCGGCGCCTGCCGCCGGGAACACGCCGCTCGAGCTGCACCAGGACGGCGTCGAATATCCGATCCTTGTACGGCGCGCGGTGCTCCCGCTCGACCCAGTCGGCGGACCAGTGCTGGTCGTACATGCGATCGAAATACCGCGGCAGCGCGGGCAGGCTGGCCGGCTGGGCAAAGCCGCAGGCGTGACAGCGCACGATGGCGACGCGGTGGCCGGAATACGCCGCGAGCTCGGGATCCTGCTGCCGGTACGCCGAGAACTCGAGGCGCGCGTCGTGCACCCGCGCGAGCCGCGCGCCGCCGCACACCCAGCACGCGGCCACGGGCGTCAGCGCCGCCGTCACGCCGCCGCTCCTTCGACGAGCGCGGCGATCTCCCCGGCCATCGTGTCCCACGAACGCGACCGCAGCGAGGCCGCAAAGGGCTCGCTGCGCGCCCGCCAGGCATCGGCCGACGAGTGCCAGCGCCACAGCGCCTCGGCAACGGATGCCGCGTCGACGTCCCCCTCGATCAACAGATCGCGCAGCTCCGCCGGGTAGCGCTCCGCGATTCCCGCGGAGCCGGTCACGATCGCCGGCACTCCCCGGCAGATCGCTTCGTGCACGCCCAGTCCGTACGCTTCGTAGCGCGCCGGATGCACCAGCACGTCGGCGGCGGCGATGACGTCGGCCACGTCGGGGCGGAAGCCAAGGAACCGCATGCGCCCGGGGGCAAAGGTTCGAGACGCCCGGCGCTCCCAGCCGGCGCGTTCGGCGCCGATGCCGGCGACGAGCAGATCCACATCCCATCGCGGATCGGCGGCGGCCATTCGCCAGGCCTCGAACAGCGCATCGAAGCCCTTGCGGCGATCGCCGAGCGCGCCGATGAACAGCGCGATGCGGCGGTCCGGCGCGAGGCCGAGTGCCGTGCGCGCGGCGCTGCGTTCCGCCGCGGTGGCGGCGCCGAACAGCGCACCGTCGATGCCGTAATACACGACGCGCAGGCGCGACTCGGCGACCCGATAGAACCGGTGGACGTCGGCGGCGGTGCGGCGGCTGTTGCAGATCACGAGCGAGGCGCGGCTCAGGACGGCGCGCTCGCGCGACATGTAGTAGCGGCGGCCGACGGAGCTCGACATCCGGCTGCGCAGCGACGCGGTGGCGCGCGACTGGTAGGCGGCGTGGAGGTAGTGAATCCAGGTGGCGGGCCCCGGCGCATTGCCGCCGTTCACGAGCACGTGCGCCGCCGGGCCGAGCGTGCCGCGCTGCCGCTTCGCCTCGCCGGCCAGGAGCGGCGCGCCGGCAAGATGCGCCCCGAGCGGCCGCGGCACCGTGTGCACGTGCACGTTCGGCAGAGTGGCGAGATCGTCCGAGACACGATGGGCGACGAGATGGACTTCATCGCCGCGGAGCGCCAGATGACGGGCCTGCGCATGGTTGGCGCGATCCATCCCGCCCAGGGTGGTGAAGTCGCCGGACGTCATCAGCCACCGGCTCACGCGCCCTCCGTCCCGTGCGAGACCGCGACGCCGTGCAGCGCCCCGGCGAGAAACCAGTACTGAATGCCGATCTGCGTGACGAACGGCGTGAAGCTGAAGATCAGCACCGCCGTCCCGAGATTGGCGCTCAACACCGCCGCGGCGCAGGTGTTCAGGCGCGGGTAGGTCTCGATCATCGCGACCTTCCACTGCGTCATCGCGGTGACGGCCAATGCGCCGCAATACAGCGCGATCATCAGGATGCCGCCGTCGATCATCCAGCCGGTGAACTGGATCTCCGCCCAGAGCGGCTGCGACAACTGCGTGAACTCGCCGAAGTACGCCGCCGCCATCCCCCAGCGCCCCACGCCTGCGCCGAGCGGATGCTCGTAGAGCATCTCGGTGAACGTCATCGACAGCTGCACGCCGCGCGCGCTCTGGTACACCGCGAGGGGATCGCCGCCGAGGAGCGTCATGACGCGATCGCGGATCACCGGTCCGCCCAGCGCCAGCGCGGTGACGAATCCGCCGAGCACGATCGCGCCGGCAAGGATGCCGAACTGCGAGGCGCGTCCCAGGCGGCCCTGCCGAAAGGAGGTGAACGTGTAGACGCCCATCATCAGCACCGTCATGACGAGGCTGATCCGCACCTGGCTCAGATAAATGGCGGCAAGCCCGGCGAAGGCGAACGTGAACGCCGTCAGCCGCTTCCATGCGGCGATGCCGCTGACCGCGAACACCAGGCCCAGCAGCGCCGCCGACATCGCCGGCCCCGCCACCGCGCCCGGGGTGTCGAACAGACCCGGAGGACGCAGCAGCCGCTCGCCGTTGCGGCCGATGAACGTGACCGAGCCCATGGCCACTTCGTTGCCGGTGATGACGCGGGAGAACTCGGCCGGCAGGAACCGTGGATCGTAGACCTGCAGCACCCCCACGAGCGCGTTGCAGCCCGAACAGACCAACAGGATCCACAGGATGCGCGCCAGATGGTCCGGCGTGCGGATGAAGACCGGCGCCCAGAACAGCGGCGCCATGACCGAGAAATACACCGCGATCTGCGCGAAGCCGCCGCCGAGCGACGGCGTCAGCGGATGGAACAGCATGATGGCAAGCAGCGCCATCACCGCCGCGACCCAGCTCTGCGCCTTCGACGCGCGCACCTGCACTTTCGAGTCCGCCAGCCACCACACGAACGCCGCGAGACTGATCGCGAACGCGGCAGTCCGGATCGGCAGACGGAACGCCTGCGTCCCCGGCAGGAACAGCAGCGCCGGCAGCGCGGTCTGACTGATGATGAAGAACTCGGGAAAACCCCACGGAATCGCCGCCGGCGCGGAACGCTGGCGCGCAGCGGTTACCGGCACGGTCTGCGCGGGAAACGTCATGCGCCCGCCCCGGCCGGCGCAAGCGCCACCGATTCGTAGACCCGCGCGAACCCGGCGGCGAACGTCTCGGCGTCGAACCTGGCCAGCGCCGCGGCGCGCGCCGCGGCACCGAGCCGCCGCCGCAGTGCCGTGTCACTCGCGAGTGCGGCGAGCGCCCGCGCCAACTCCTCCGCATCCCCCGGCCGGTGCGCGAGGGCCGTCGCGCCGACGTCCACGATCTCCGCCGCGCCGCCGGCGTCGCTCACAATGACGGCGCAGCCGCAGGCCATCGCCTCGGCAATCGCCAGCCCGAAGGGCTCCGGTTGTGTGCTCGCATGGACGACGATGTCGAGCGCGCGCAGCACCGGCGCGGTGTGCGGCACGAATCCGGTGAACGCCACGCGATCGCCGAGGCCGGCATCCGCGGTCATCCGGCGCAGCTCCTCGAGCGAATACTGGCTGCCGGCCGTGTCGTACACCGCGCCGCCGACGATGTAGGCGCGGATCGGCAGCGACCGATCGAGCCGCGCCAGCGCCTGCAGGAAGACGTCGTGCCCCTTCCACCGCCCGAATGTCGCCACGAGGCCGACGCGCAGCGTGTCCGGCGGCGCGGCCGGCCACCCGGCGAGGCCGTCCAGGTCGGCGCGATCCGCGGGATCCGGCGACGGGGAGAACTCGCGCAGATCGATGCCGTTGTAGATCGTCTCGATGCGCAAGTCGCCGCCGATCGCTTCCGCCAGATCGCACGCGACGCTTCGCGAATTGGCGACCGCGGCGGCGACCCGCCCGGCCGACCGGCGCAGCAGCGTCCGCGACAGCGGGCGCGGCGTCACGTACTCGTGGATGTGCCAGATGAGCGGCATCCGCCGCGTATGCGCCCAGGCCGCGAGCACGTGATGCTTCAACCCGTTCGAGTGGATCACATCGGTGCCGAGGGTCTCGAGGAGACGCCGCAGCGCCCGCGCGTAGCCGGCCGCGGCGCCAACCGCCCGCGGCAGCGCCGCGCCGCGCGCGCCGAGGCCGCCCGACTCGCCGAAGCGCGCCAGCGCTGCCGGCATCGGGAGCAGCACGGCGGATGCACCTGCGTCTCGTGCCTGCACCGCCAACGGCCCCTCGCGCGGCAGCACCACGTCGAACGACCAGTGCGGCCGGAGACGGCGCAGCGCCCGCAGCAGCTCGACGAGACTGCGCTCCGAGCCGCCCATCTCCGCCGAGACGGTCAGGAACGCGATGCGCATCGGCGTCCGATCATGGCCAGATTGTCCGAGAACCAGCGCGGGGCGGCGGCCGCAATGGCGGCCGGATAGTGGAACCGCGTCAGCGGCAGCCGCCCGCGGCGCGAATAAGCGACGGCCACCTCGCCGAGCCCGCACTCGGCGGCGATGCGGCGAAGATCGATCTCCAGCAGCGCGGTGCGATGCGCGGGATAGTCACGCTCCTGGAACGCCGAGAACCGTCCCTTCACGATCAGGGTCAGCAGGCTGAGCGCGCTCAACTGGTTCGGGGTGGTCAGCGCGACCCAGCCGCCGGGTTTCGTGATTCGCGCCAGCTCGCGCACGAACGCGCGGGGATTCTCGAGATGTTCGATCACTTCCACCGCCACCGCGACGTCGACCGATGCATCGTCGAGCGGGAGCCGTTCGGCGTCCAGATCGGCTCGCACGAACGTGACGTCCGGCGGCAGGCCGTCGTAGCGAACGGCGTCGATCCCGACAATCGACTCGAAGCTTCCGCCCATTTCACGCGCGAGATCGCCCGTTCCGCAGCCGACGTCCGCCAGGACGCCGCGCGCCCCGCGCGCGCGGAGGAGCGCAGCCACCGTCGCATGGATGGCGCGATGGGCGCGGCCAAGCGATTGCCTGGCACGCGCCTCGACGTCCGCGGCGACGGCGGTCACGCCGCCGCCCATGGCCTTGCCGCCGTCAGCGCGGCCTCGAGCGAGGCGACCTGCCGCGCCGGATCGCACAACTCGCGCGCCCGCGCCGGACCCGCCGAGCCGAGCGCCGCCCGGCGTTCGCGGCTCGCGGTCAATTCCGCGAGCGCGGCGCGCAGCGCGTCGACGTCGCCCGGTGGCACCAGCACGCCGCACGCCGGCGTGACGATCTCGCGCGCACCGCCGGCATCGCTGGTGACCACGGGGAGACCGGCATGGAGCGCCTCGACGAACGCGAGGCCGAACGGTTCGGGGGCGGAGTTGGGCTGGCAGTGAATGTCTGCCGCGGCGAGCAGATTCGCGACGTCGGTGCGCTCGCCGAGAAACCGGACGCGGTCCCCCAGCCCGGGGGAGGCGCTCAGCTCGCGCAGCTCCGCTTCGTATTCCTGCTCGTGGGGCCGCTGCGGTCCGCCTGCGATCCACAGCATCCAGTTCCCCTCGAGCGCCGTGAGCGCGCGCAACAGCTCGACGTGCCCCTTCCAGCGCTCGAAGCGGCAGGTCATGACGATCACTGCGGTGTCGTCGGTCGCGCCAAGGCGCGCGCGCATCTCCCAGCGCGGAAACGTGGGGACGGGGGGAGCCACTGGCGCGTAGACGACCTCCCTGGGGCTGTCGGGAAGCCACGCGGCGAGCGCCGCGGCGGTGTAGCGGCTGTTGCAGATCACCAGCGACGGCGCGCGTTCGGCGACGCGGCGCTCGGTCCAGTGATCGCCGCGCTGTGCGTCGTGCGCCCACAGGACCGGCGGCGTGTCGAGGACCGGCGACGCGATCGCATACGGCCACGGCGAATGACACACGACGGCGTCGTATTTCGTGCCGCGCAGCAGCGCCCCCAGGCGGCGCCGCGCCAGCCAGACCGACAGCGGACGTCTGAACCGCACCTCGCCGATCGCATGTCGGCGCGCCCCGGCGGCATCCAGCTCGCGCGACAGCCGTCCCTCGAACGACACCGCGAACTCGTGGCGCGCCCCCGGCGCGGCGCGGGCGATCTCGACGAGCATCCGTTCGACGCCGCCATACAGGTTGCCGGCGGCGACGTGAAGCACCCGCATCAGATTCGCTTGCGCGGAACGGTGATGATGTCGCCGGGCTTCACCATCTCGCTCATCTTCACGTTCTTGAGCGGCTTGGCCTCGCCGGCGCGCTGGATCTCGATCCGGTTCGTCGCTCCCTGCTCGGTCGCGCCCCCCGCGATCGCGAGCGCCTGGAGCACGCTGATGTCGCCGTCCAGCTCGAACACCCCGGGGGATCGCACGTAGCCGGTGACCGTGAACTTCTCCGCTTCCGGCACGCTGATCGTGTCGCCGTCCTGCAGGACGATGGTCTGGGCGCTGCCGAGCTCGAGCTCCTTCCGGTTCACTTTGATCGTCTCGGCGTTCGGTGCGTTCGCCGCCGGGCCGCTCGCGCGCGATCCCCTGGGCCGGCGCGTGATGGTGATCACCGAGCCCGACTTGGTGCTGAAGCCCACCTCGGCGAGCACGCTCATCAGCGTCGCGTTGCCGGCGATCCTGATGGAACCGGGCCTGACCACCGCGCCGAGCACGTAGACGACCTGCGATCGAAACGCCTTCACGTCGACGTTGACGACCGGGTTCACCAGGTAACGCGGTGACAGCCGGCTCTTGATCTCCGCTTCGATCGCGCGCACGCCCTTGCCCGCCGCGCTGATCCGCCCGATGTACGGGAAGTCGAAGGTGCCGTCCTGATCGACGATCACGTCGCGCGTCAGCTCGGCGACCCCCTGCACGGACACCGCCAGCAGATCCTGCGGTCCGACGATGTACTCGGGCGGCGATGAGGGCGGCGGCGCGGTGGCGGGCGGCGCCGCCGGCTGTTGAACGTACGGCAGCGCGACGAGCAGCGCGGCGAGAAGCGTCTTCATATCTGTTTACCCCACGTCACGGACGCAAAGATGCGCCGGTTCCGATACTCGCGGTCGAGAGAAAGCTCGGAGTCGCGCCCGGACCATTCCGCGTTGATCCCGAGGCGGAGTTGATCGCGCAGACGGTAGCCGAGCCCGCCGCCGTAGGTGCTGAACGTGTCGTTGCCCGGCTGCGCGACCGCCGATGGCCCCTGCACGCCGCGGTAGTCCAGCGACTGCCATCCGCCGATCAGCCGCAGATCGAACGGACCGGCGAGCTGGCTGGTCACGGTCACGTTGCCGCCGGTGGCGAGGTAATACGGCGTCGCCCGCTCGTACGAATATCGCAGGTCGCGCGCGAAGATCATCTCCAGCCGATGCCGGCTCCACAGCGTGGTGCCGACCGTGGCGGTGGCGACGAGCCCGGCATAGTCGGCGAGGGCGCGGTTGCGCGGCGAGAACCTGCGGTAGCCGAGCGCGATCGAGCCGTTCAGGACCGCTTCGGGACTGAACGTGAACGACGGCGTGATGCGGAGCGAATCCGAATCGCGCTCGCCGGCGGCCCGGAAGCGCTGCTGCTCGTGGGAGACCGTCAGCACGAACGACGTGAAGGGCGTGAGCTGCAGCCCCGCCGACGCGTCGACGGCGTCGAGATCGCTGTCGAAGCTGGCCGCCAGATCTTCACCGCGGAACGTGCCTTCGTCGAAGCGCAGGCGCGTCGTCCGGCCCGCGGCGCCGAGCGTCAGCCGGGTGCCGACCCGGACGCCGACGCCGCCGCCGTAG
Organism: Vicinamibacterales bacterium; assembly: GCA_035699745.1. Lineage (NCBI taxonomy): Bacteria > Pseudomonadati > Acidobacteriota > Vicinamibacteria > Vicinamibacterales > Vicinamibacterales bacterium. The sequence goes on along the minus strand of DASSPH010000016.1, from coordinate 57,690 downwards.
ACGCGTTCGCGGCGCCGGGCGCGAATGTCGACTTCCTGATTGAGCCGCTGGCGGGTGTTGGTGCCGCTGGCCATCACGTACGGGTGGAGCCACCGGAGCGCGAGATCCGCGCGGACGGCAGACGACACGTTCGTGGAGCGCTCGCTCTCGTAGGTGCGGTAGTAGACGTATTCGGTCGACGCGACGTACGAGACGCGGAGCGCGCGCGGCTTGAACAGCACCTCGGCGCGCGGCAGCAGCGTGAAGGTGAAGTCCCCTTTCGGATCGTCGCGCTCGTTGAAGACGTTCTCATCGCGTCCCAGCTCCCGCAGCATCAGTGTCGGGCTGATGCCGAACGGGCCCGCCTGGATGAGCGGCGTGTCCGGGTCGGGCGGCGGCGTGATCTGCGCGGCTGCGGGCGGCGCCGCGGCGGCGGTGAAGAGGACGGCCAGCAGCAGGCGTCGAAACATGTCGCTCCTAGCGTGAGGCGGCGGGCTGCGCCGGCATCGCGCGGGAGATCCCGAGCTGCCGGGTCTTTCGATACAGGTTCGCGCGCTCGATGCCCAGCGCCCGGGCGGCGTCGCTCATCCGCCAGTGATGCTGTTCGAGGACGGCGGCGATGTATTCGCGCTCGAACCGCAGGCGCGCTTCCCGCAGACTCGCCGAGGGCGCGCGGCGCGAGAAGGCGCCGTCGAAGGACAACTGCGCCAGCACGTCCTCCTGCTTGATCCCGTCGTCGGGCGCGGCGCGCAGGATGCGCTCGAGGAGGCCGTCGAGCTCCTCGAGGTTGCGCCGCCACGGCAGCGCGGCGAGCACGGTGAGCGCGGACTGCGTGAACGTCGGCACGGGACGATCCAGCCGGCGGCTGACGACCGCGGCGACGGCCGGCACGAGGGTGGCAAAATCGCCGGGGCGGGTGCGGAGCGGCGGCACGACGATCTCCTGGGAGGCGAGCCGCCGGTAGAGATCCGCGCGCACGCGTCCCTCGTTGACGTCGCCGTGGATGGTGGGCTGCGCGGAGGCGATCACGCGCGCCTGTACCGGCGCGGGTACGCGTCCGGATGCCTTCGCTTCGCCGTCGCGCAGCAGCCGCGCGAGCCGGCGCTGCACGACCGCCGGCAGCTCGCCGATCCCGTCGATGAACACGGTGCCGTGGCCGGCGCGGATGAACGCCGAGCCGGCACCCAGCACTTCGACGGGCTGCGCCGGGCTGCGCGAGCTGGCGCCGAACAGCGAGGCCTCGATATCCGCCGGTTCCTCGCGGGCGGGACTCACCAGGACGAACGGCTGCCCTGGACGCGACGCCTCGTGAATCCACTGCGCGATCGCCGTCGGGTCGAAGCCTTCTTCGGCAATCAGTAACAGCGGCGTTCGCTCGGCCATGGCCGCTTGGGCGGCGTGCCGCGCACGAGTGACCTCGAGGGAGCTTCCGGCCAGCGCCGGGGGGGTGTGTGTGGACATAGCTTCGCCCTCTCAGTCACAGGCCGGCGCGGAGGCGCCGGCGGGACCAAAGGGGTTATCGGAGGTTGCGGGGAGCTGCTGCGCATTGTCGCAGGAACGCGCTGCTGTGTCAATTACGACACGCAAAACGGTGCAATCCGGACACAGCCGGTGCCAGGTCTGCGGTTCGCGCGCGTGGGGTGCCAGGTCTGCAAACGGGCGCACCCGGGGGTCAGGTCTGCGAGACGGATGCGTTCGCAGGTCAGGTCTGCAGACGGACGCGCCCGGGGGTCAGGTCTGCAGACGGACGCCACCCGGGGGTCAGGTCTGCAGACGGACGCCTCACACGGCAGCGGGCGGGTGGCAGATTCCGCAATCCAGCTTTCAAAACGCGGACCTGACCCTCACATGTGACGGTTTGCAGACCTGACCCTCCGGATCTACCGTCGGCAGACCTGGCCCCAGGAGTGACACTTTGCAGACCTGACCCCCGATCTGCCCGTCTGCAGACCTGGCACCCGAGTCACCGAGTCAGCGGCGGCGGCGCTCGGCTTCTTCCAGCGTCCTCGGCCAGTCCTCCCGCAGCAGCCGGGACAGCGCGCGATCGGCGAGCAGGCGCCCTTCGGTCTGGCACGGCGCGCAGTAGTTCGCTTCGTTGCGCGCGTAGACGATCCGCTGCACCGGCGCGCCGCAGCGCGGACACGGCTGGCCGAACCGGCCGTGGACCGCCATCCCGGGACGGAACGCGGTCACCTTGTCGGGAAACGCGTCGCCGGTCTCCTCGCGCAGCCGCGCCGTCCACCGGCGCAGGACGTCGAGCGTCGCGGCATGCAGCCGCGCCACCTCGTCGTCGCTCAGCGCCCGCGTGAGCTTCACCGGCGACAGCTGCGCCGCGTGCAGGATCTCGTCGGAATAGGCGTTGCCGATGCCGCTGAACACGTGCGGATCGGTCAGCATGCGCTTCAGCGTGTGATTGCCGCTGCGCAGCGCGGCGGCAAACTCCTCGCGCGACAGCGTGTCCACGTCCACGCCGCCCGGATCCATCGCGTCGACGGCGGCTCGGCCGCGGACGACGTGCAGCGACGCCTGCTTGCGCGATCCCGCTTCGGTGAAGAGCAGCGTTGCGTCGGCGAAGTCGAACGCCGCCAGGCCAACCTTCGCCGGGACGGCGGCGCCGCGCTCGCGCCAGCGCAGCCGCCCCGCGATCATGAGGTGGACGACGACGAACAGGTCCGCGTCGAGTGCCAAGACCAGCCGCTTGCCGAGGCGCGAAAGCGATCGAATCGCATGCCCCTCGATCGCGGTGACTGGGGGATCGTAGGTGCGGACGAAGAACGGGCTCGCCACGCGCACCCGTTCGATGATGCGGTCGGTGACGCGCGGCCGCAGCGCGGCCAGGTACAGCTCGATGTCGGGCAGCTCAGGCACGGAACACCCGCGCGCCGGTCATCGCGGCCACGCGTCAGTAGGCCGCGAGAAGACGGGCGGCGCGCTCGATCGCCGCCTCGCCGGGCAGGAACGCCTCCTCGAGCGGCGGCGAGTACGGCACCGGCGTGTCGAGCGCGCCGATCACCCGCACCGGAGCGTCGAGCCACTCGAACGCCTCCTCCTGCACGATCGCCGCGACGCTCTCGCCGATGCCGCCGGTGCGCGAATCCTCGTGAACGATCAGCACGCGGCCGCAGTGCCGCGCGACGGCGAGCAGCGTCTCGCGATCGAGCGGCGACAGCGTCCGCAAATCGAGCACCGACGCCGCGATGCCGTCGTCCGCCAGCCGCTCGGCGATGGCGAGCGCCGTGTGCACGTAGGCGCCGTAGGACACGATCGCGAGATCGTCGCCGGCGCGGCGCAGCGCGGCGCGGCCGATCGCGATCGGGGCGGGCGGCTCGGCCGCGAGCCGTTGTTTGACGCGCGGATCGCGATAGAGGGCGATGTGCTCGTAATAGAGGACGGGGTCAGGATCGGCGACTGCCGCGGCCATCAGGGCGCGGGCGTCCGCCGGCGTGGACGGCACGACGATCTTCAGGCCGGGAACGCGGTAGAACCATGGCTCGGTGTTCTGGCTGTGATACGGACCGGCATGACGCAGGCCGCCCCACGGCATGCGAACGACCATCGGCACCGATCCGCCCCAGCGATAGCGGATCTTCGCCGCGTTGTTCACCAGTTGATTGAAGCCGGTGGCGACGAAGTCGTTGAACTGCATCTCGCCGATCGGCCGCTGGCCGGCGAGCGCGGCGCCGACGCACACGCCCAGCACCGCCCCTTCGGCGAGCGGGGAATTCAGGATGCGCGATCCGAACTCCTCGAGCAGCGGCCGCAGCAGCAGGAAGGCGTTGCCGTAACTGCCGCCGACGTCCTCGCCGTACACGAAGACGCGCGGATCGGCGCGCAGCGCGTCGCCGACACCGAGCATCACCGCCTCGAGGAACGTGCGCCCCCTGGGATCGCGCGGCGCGTTTTCTTCCACCGGCGGCAGCGCCGGGGCGACGGCCACGGCATTGCGGACGGCGGGATCGAGCACTTCGACCCGCGTTCGCCGCGGTTCACCCGCCAGCACGCCCTCGCCGGCGATCGCCGCCTCGGGCCACGGCGCCTCGATCACCGCCCGCGCCTGTTCCTCGACGAGCGCCTCCGCGTCGGCGCGCAGGCGATCGACGTCGCCGGACGCGATCACCCCTTCGGACTCGAGGCGCGCCGCGTACGTGGCGATCGGATCGCGCGCGCTCCAGTAGGCGTACAGCCGCGGGTTCGCGTAGCCCTGCTCGCCAAGCGCCGGATACTGCCACGACGGCTGCGGATCCTTGCCGAGATACAGCATGTCGTCATGATGCGCATGGCCGCACATCCGCATGCACACCAGCTCGATCAGCGACGGTCCCCGGCCTTCGCGCGCCCGCTCCACGGCCCAGGCGAACGCCGCGGCAATCTCGTCGGGATCGGTTCCGTCGATCGTGACCCCCGGGATCCCGTAGCCCTGCGCCTTGTCGGCGAACACGCGCACCGCCGACTGATCCGCCACCGGCGTCGACAATGCGGTCTGGTTGTTCTGCACGCAGAACACGGCAGGGAGACGCCGCGCCGCGCAGAGGTTGATGGCCTCGTGCCACTCGCCGAGCGACGAGCCTCCCTCGCCGATGAAGGAGAGCGCGACGCGTCCGTCGCCCTGCTGCGCGAACGCCATCGCCATTCCCGCGACGGTCAGCGTGCCGATCGCCAGCGGCGCGGACGCCGGCAGGATGCCGGACTCGAAATCGCCGATGTGCAGATCCTTGCCGTTCATCGGCGGCCCCGCTTTGGCCATCTGCGCGGCCAGCACCATGCGCACGGTGGATGCGTCGGGCTTCATCGCCAGCGCGACGCCGAGATCGCGAATCAGCGGCGCGACCACGTCTCCCTGCCAGCCGCGATCGGACCGGTACGCGTCACCGCGGCGCAGCCGCAGGCCGGCGGCGTAGATCGCCTCCTGTCCCAGCGACCGGAAGCCCTTCCCCTGGAACGCGGCGCCGCCGTAGCGGACGTCGCCGCCGGCAAAGAACGCTTTCAGGCGGTTGTCGGTGGCGCGGGTCAGCGCCATGCCGCGGAGCATCTCGCGGCGCTCTTCAGCGGTCAGCGAACACGCGAGCGCCGCGCGGCGGAGGAACCCGTCGCACGCTTCGATCAGCTCGTCCACGGCGGCGGACCAGCGCGCCGCGGCGGCGACCGCGGGCGTCGTCTCGGGCAGCCCGTGCGGCGGCGCCGGCAGCACGCGGCGCAGCGCTTGAGGCAGCAAGCCGCGCACGCGCTCGATCGCGGCGGCATCGGCGACATCGCCGGGGGCCAGCGACTCGAGCGCGGAGGCAACCGCCGACGCGGCGAACGGAAAGCGTTCGAGGACGAACGCCGTCAAGCGCGCGGCGACGGAGGCGCGCGCCTGCACGGCCACGGGGTCAGCCATCAGGAGAGATTATCGACGACCGAGCGTGGATTGTATAAACGCCTCGATGTCGGCCGCCGGACGCGCCCCGGCGGTCCGTCCCTGTTCCCGCCCCCCGTCGAACACCGCCATCGTCGGAATCGAGCGGATGCCGAAGCGCTCGCCGAGCTCCGGGATCGCGTCGGTGTTCACCTTGACGACGAGATAGCGCCCGGCGTTCGACGCGGCGACGCGGGCCAGTTCCGGCGCGACCATCCGGCACGGGCCGCACCACGGGGCCCAGAAGTCCACGACGACCGGCAATTGCGACGCGGTGATGGCGGCGTCGAAGGCGGCGGCGTCCGGCGCCTCGATTGGCGCGGACGGTGCCGCCAGCGGCGCATGACACTTACCGCAGCGGGTCTCGGACGTGAGCCGGCCGAAGACCAGCCGGTTGCGCTGGCCGCAGGACGGGCACGGCGCGACGACTCCCTTGTTGTCGAGCGACAGGTCAGCCATGAGAATCCGGTCCTTGCCGGATCGATGCCACCCGGGTCAGGAGCGCCACCAGCTGGCGGCGGTGTTGGTCGGGGTGAGCGTCTTCCTCGATCTTTCGACGCGCGTTCCGGCCCAGCCGATCCCGCAGCTCGGCCGAACCGATCAGCGTGTCGAGCGCTCGGGCGAGGGCGGCGCGATCGCCCGGCGCGACGAGCAGTCCGGTGTGGCCGTCGGTGATGATCTCGGGCACGGCATTGAGATCCGAGCCAATCGCCGGCAGACCGGCCGCGGCGGCCTCCTGGTACACGAGGCCGAAGGCCTCGCTGCGCGTCGGCATGACGAACAGGTCGGCCTCGCGCCAGGTGCGAATCCAGGCCGGCGTGTGCCCGCGGACGCCGCGCACCTGCCGCACGCCGGCGGGCAGCGGGCCGAGGCGCCATTCCGTGACGAGCGTGAGATCGGCACGCTGGGCGAACCCGCCCGCCTCCCAGGCCGCCAACAAGTCGTAGCCTCCCTTCCGTGGGAAATCGCCCCCCATGAACAGGCACTGCGGCCGCAGCCGCGCCCGGGCGCGCCGCTCGTCGAGCCACGAGGCCTCGAACAGGTCGAGCGGTACGGGATTCGGCATGACGTGGATCGGCGTCCGGCAGTCCGGATACATCTGCCGCAGGTCCCGCTCGGCCCACCGCGACGTCGACACGATCGCGGCGGCGCGGCGGAAGATCCGGCCGTCGCGGCGCGCGTTGAATCCGAGCGACCACCGTTCGGCTGCGGACCGCGCGTCCTGCAGCACGCATGTCTGCGTGCAGTCCATCGATACAATCGAGGGCACGCGGCGCATCAGGTCGAGCGCCGCGTACGCGGTCGCCTGGCGATGAAAGTGGAGCACGTCGAAATGCTCCAGCCCGCGGGCGAGCAGCCGCCGGCGCGCCTGCAGCCCGGAGTGCATCTCCTGTCGATAGCGCGCGAGATCGAGGTTCCGCGGCCCCAGAGCGTCCGGCCACAGCCGGGCGCAGAGCGCGCGGCGGACGACGCGCTCGGCTGGCGTCAGATCCTCGGTGAGCACGAAGTGTTCGGCGTGAATCTCGCGATCGTCGGGAAAGGCGCGCCGCAGCCAGTTGGCGTACGAGAGCAGCCCGAGGATGCCGCCGTTGACGAACGCTGCGCGCGGCGGCACTCCTGGCGCGCGGGGCGGAGGCGTCGCGCCCGCTCCCTCCGGCTCGTCCCCTGCGTCAGTCGGAAACGGCGAGTTCACCCGGCACGATCGGACGCGTCCGCGGGAGCAGCCCGCGGCGCGCGAGATTTCCCACCCAGATGAGGATCGCGAGGAAGATCGCCAGCTTGATCGCGTCGGACGGCTGCGACCGCGGCAGCACCTTCCACATCAGCCACAGCACCGGCTGCGCAATACACACCGCCCAGACGGATCCATAGAAATAGCGCCGCTCGTGTCCTTCGCCTTTCGTCGAGCGCTTCACGCGCGGCAGCAGTCCCAGGGCGCCGAGCAGCCAGATCGTGCCGGCGATCGGGAAGTACGCCGCTTCGTACATCTGGCGGAGGCGCCACTCACCCGTCGCCACCGCGACGGCGAGCCCGGCGATGTTGAGCACCGCGAAGGTGACCGCCTCGCTCCACGCCAGCGTGTAACAGATGCGGCGGTACAGCGGATTCGGCCGATCCTCCGTGAACCGGATGATGTACGGCCGCGGCTCGACGCCGGGCAGCTTCCCGAACAGACCGGCGATGCCGGTGCCGAGGAGCACGGTGCCCATCCACGCCGCCATGCGGGCGTTGAAGCCGTGCTCGAACAGCGTGAAGGTCATCGGCCCGGGCGCGATGAAGAAGACGAAGATCCAGATCGGCCAGTGATTCAGGCGGTAGCTGATCTTGTTTCGCTCGCGGATCCGGCGATCCGACGCCAGCTCGATGCGCCGGGCCTGGCCGTGGACCTGCTCGTAGGACGGCGGGAGAATCGATCGGGGAAGCACGCGCCTCGTACTCTAACAGAGCCACAGCAAATGCGGCCACGGCGACCGCCGCCAGTCGTCGAGCGGCCGCAGCAGCGATTCGACCGGCACGGCGGGATCGATCGCCGCGCGATAGGCCGCCGGAGACGGATCGATCGACCAGCCGCGGTATCCGGCTTGCTGCAGGCGCCGCAGGCAGGATTCCGGATCGACGCCGCGCTCGCGGAGCAGAGACGGATGCAGTTCCAGGAGCACGGCGCGGTAGCGGCGGGATGCGAGCCCCGCCTGCATTCCCTGCAGCACCAGATCTTCCGCCCCTTCGACGTCGATCTTCACGAGATCCACCGTGGAAGCCGTCCCGGTCACGGCATCGACGGTCGTCGCCCGGACTGCGAACTGATTGGCCGCCGCGGCGTCCGCCCTGGGCACCAGCCGCGAGACGCCGCGATTCGCCTCCCCGTCGTCGTAGCCGGCAAACATCAGCGTCCCGTCGCCTGACGCGGCGGCAGCGCGCATCGCGCGGACCTGCGTAAAGCCGTTCAGCGACAGGTTGCGCTCGAGCGCTGCGAAGTGGCGCGGGTCCGGCTCGAGCGCGATGACCCGGCCGGCGCCACCCGCGGCGGCGGCCGCAATCAGCGTGAAGTAGCCCCAATTCGCTCCGGCGTCGACCACCGTGCCGCCGCGGGGGACGTGGCGCTGGAACACACGCGCGATCGGCGGCTCGTAGATGCCGGTGAAGCACACTTCGCGCGACAGCGCGTCGCCGAGGTCCGCCTCGAACCTTGCGCCGCCGAGATCGCCGGCGAGCCTCGCGATCACCCGGCCGCGCGAGGGCGCCAGCAGGTCGAGGAGGCGGTACCGCCCGCGGGGCACCCGGCGCAGAGCCGCGCGGAGCAGACGCGCTCGCCAGGACAGTTCGCGCATCCGGCCCTACAACAACTGCTGCGCCAGCGCGCGGACGACGATCGTCTCCTGACGGAAGCGGCGCTCCAGCTCCCGGCGATAGCCGTCCCACCACGCGCGATCCAGTTCGGCCGCCATCACTTCGAACACGGCGACGTCGTCTCGCGCGACCCCGCCCTCATCCGTCTTCCACAAGCCGCGCGCCGGCGCCCGCTGATGCGCGGTCATGCCGCCGAACCGTTCGAGCAGCTCGACGCGCGTCCGCGCGAACGTCTCCTCGTCGAAACGGCTGCCGCGGTTGTCGTAGAGCGGCAGCAGGATCTGAATGAGCCAGCCGGAAGAGGCCATGAGTACAGGATAATGTGCGCTGATGCGGACACGCGTGCTGCTCGGTGTGCTGGCGCTCGTGTCGCTGGTCGCGGTCTTCACCACGCGCGTGTCGCGAAAGATGCCGGATTTCGAAGTGTATTGGACAGCCGGGGCCAGGGCCGCGGCGGCGCAGCCGCTCTACCGCGAGTCCGACGGCCATTATCAATTCAAGTACCTGCCCGCGTTCGCGCTGCTGGCCGTGCCGCTCGCGGCGATGCCGCTCGCGGCGGCGAAGGGCGCGTGGTTCGCGGCGTCGGCGGTGGCGATGGTCGTCCTGCTCGGCCTCAGCCTGCGGGCGCTGCCGAACCTGCGGCGTCCGCCGATCCTGCTTCTGGTGCTGACCTTCCTCGCGATGGCCAAGTTCTACGCCCACGAGCTGGTGCTGGGCCAGGTCAATCTGCTGTTCGCCGTCCTCGCGGCGCTCGCCGTCGTGTGGATGCGGCGCGGGCGGGAAGCCGGCGCGGGGCTGCTGCTGGCGCTCGCCGTCGTGGTCAAGCCCTACGCCGTGATTTTCGCGCCGTGGCTGGCGACACGCCGGCGCCGGGGCGCGTTGCTCGCGATGACGGCGGGACTCGTCGTCCTCCTCCTGTTGCCCGCGGCGCGCTACGGCTGGGAGGGCAATCTCCGGCTGCTCGGCGACTGGTGGCGGACGGTGACGACGACCAGCGCACCCAACGTGTTGAACCAGGACAACGTGTCGCTCGGCGCGATGTTCGCCAAGTGGATCGGCCCCGATTCGGCCGCGGCGATCCTCGCTGCCGCCGCCGGCGGCATCCTCCTGCTTCTCGCCGCGATCGTCATGGCCGGGCGGGGTCAGCTGAAGGCGCCGGACACACTGGAGGCGGGCCTGTTGCTGCTCCTGATCCCGCTGCTCTCGCCGCAGGGATGGGACTACGTGTTCCTGATCGCCACGCCGGCGGTGATGCTGCTGATCGACGAGCTGCCGGCGCTGCCGCGCGAGCTGCGCTACGCGGCGACGGCATCGATCGCCGCGATTGCCCTGAGCATTTTCGATCTGATGGGACGCGAGGCGTACGCGACCTTCATGCAGCTCTCGCTGATCACCGTCTTCGTGCTGGTCGAATACGCCGCGCTGGTGACGCTGCGATTCCGGAGGGCGGCGTAACGTGGCGTTCGTGGCGCACGCGCTGGCCGCGGTGTGGCTTCTCGGATTCGTGATGCAGGTGAGACTCGACCCGGATCTGGGAATCAGCGAAGCGCTGGCGCGCGATCGCAGCGCGCGGCTGACCAGCATCCGCTACGACCTCGCGTTCACGATTCCCGCCGCACGCAGTCAGCCCGTGGCGGGGCGCGCGCTGATCCGGTTCGTGTTGAAGGGCACGTCGGATCCGCTGGTGCTCGACTACCAGCCCGATCGCGCGGGGTTTCTCCGCAGCGTCGAAGCCAACGGGAAGGAGACGAGCGTCCGGCAGGTGAACGGCCACATCATCGTCCCGCCCGACGTCCTGCGCGAGGGAGAGAACAGCCTCGCGCTGGAGTTCAACGCCGGCGACGGCCCGCTCAACCGCAACGACGAGTTCCTCTACACGGTCTTCGTGCCGGCCCGCGCCCACCAGGCGTTTCCCTGCTTCGATCAACCCGATCTGAAGGCCCGGTGGTCGCTGGCGCTCGACGTGCCGGAAGGGTGGCAGGCGCTCGGCAACGGCGCCGAGCTCGAACGCCAGAACGCCGGCGGCCGCACCCGCGTCCGCTTCGCCGGAACGCCGCCGGTGTCGACCTACCTGTTCGCGTTCGCGGCGGGCAAGTTCGCCGTCGAGCAGGCCGAGCGCAACGGCCGCACCTTCCGCATGTTCCATCGCGAGACCGACGCCGCCAAGGTGGCGCGGAACCGCGACGCGATTTTCGACCTGCACGCCGGCGCGCTCGCCTGGCTGGAGGACTTCACCGCCATTCCCTACCCGTTCGGCAAGTTCGATTTCCTGCTGGCGCCCGCGTTCCAGTTCGGCGGCATGGAGCACCCGGGATCGATCTTCTACAACGCCAACGGGCTGCTGCTGGACGAGAGCGCGACACAGGATCAGACGCTCAACCGCGCCAGCATCATCGCGCACGAAACCGCGCACATGTGGTTCGGCGACCTGGTGACGATGCGGTGGTTTTCCGACGTGTGGATGAAGGAGGTCTTCGCCAATCACCTGGCGGCGAAGATCGTCAACCCGGCATTCCCCGCGATCAACCACGATCTGCGCTACCTCATCGATCACTTCCCGGCCGCGTACGCGGTCGATCGAACCGCCGGCACCAACGAGATCCGCCAGCCGCTGGCGAATCTGAACGAGGCGGGCACGCTCTACGGCGCCATCATCTATCAGAAGGCGCCCATCGTCATGCGGCAGCTCGAGACGCTGATCGGCAGCGAAGGGTTCCGCGACGGGCTGCGCGAGTATCTCAAGATGTACGCGTTCGGCAACGCGTCATGGCACGACCTGATCGCGCTGCTCGACGATCGCACGCCCGAGGACCTCGCCGGGTGGAGCCATGCGTGGGTGGAAGAGCGTGGACGGCCGATCGTGACCACGGAAGTGAGCCTGGAGAACGGACGGATACGCCGGCTCGCGTTCAAGCAGCACGACGGAGACGCCCGGCGCAACCTGATCTGGAACCAGCGGATGCAGGTCGCGGTCGGCGCGAAGGACACGACCCTCCTGCCGGTGCAGCTGAACGCCCCTCGGGTCGAGGTGCCTGCGGCGCGCGGGCTGCCGGCGCGGTTCGTGCTGCCCAACGGCGGCGGCATCGCCTACGGAGAGTTCCACCTGGACCGCGCCAGCCTCGCGTGGCTGATGGCCAACCTCCCGGCCATCGAGGACGAGCTGACGCGCGGCAGCGCCTGGGTCACGCTCTGGGACTCGATGCTGGCCGGCCAGGTGAAGCCCGCGGCATTCCTCGATCTCGCGATCGCGGCGCTCGGCGTCGAGACGAACGAGCTGAACATCACCCGCGTCCTCGCGTACGTACGCGAGGCGTACTGGCGCCACACCGAGCCGCCGGCGCGCCGGCCGCTGGCCCGGCGGCTCGAGCCCGTGCTGCGCGCCGGGCTCGCGGCGGCCCCGACCACGACGCTCAAATCGGTCTGGTTCTCGGCGCTGCGCGACGTCGCGGATACGCCGGCGACCGTCATGTGGCTGACGCGGGTCTGGAAGCAGGAGGAGAAAGTTCCGGGGCTCACCCTCGCCGAGCTCGATTACATCCGGCTCGCGCAGGACCTGGCGGTTCGCAACGCGGCCGGCGCGAAGAGCATCCTCGACGAGCAATACGCGAAGATCAAGAACCCGGATCGCAAGGCACAGTTCGAGTTCGTGCGGCCGGCGATCTCCCCCAGCGGGAAGGAGCGCGACGCGTGGTTTGCCGCGCTCGCCGACGTGTCGAACCGGCGGCGCGAGCCGTGGGTGCTCGAAGGGCTGCGCTACCTGCACCATCCGCTCCGGGCCGATGCCTCCGAGAAGTACCTCGAGCCCAGCCTGCTGCTGGTCCGTGAAATCCAGCGCACCGGAGACATCTTCTTTCCGAAGCGGTGGATGGATGCGACCTTGAGCGGGTACCAATCGGCGAGCGCCGCCGCCACCATCCGCGAGTTCCTGGACCGTCTGCCGGCCGACTATCCCGAGCGGCTCCGCCGCATCATCCTGTCGTCCGCCGACGATCTCTTCCGCGCGACGCGGATCCGGGGCCGATGAGCGCGATCCGCATTCTCGTCACCGGGGGGACGTTCGACAAGGAATACGACGAGCTGACCGGCCGCCTCTTCTTCCGCGACACGCATGTGGACGAGATGCTGCGCCGCGGCCGCGCCCGGCTCGATCTCGCCGTCGAGACGGTGATGATGATCGACAGCCTCGAGCTCGACGACGCCGGGCGGTCGCGGATCGTGGAACGCTGCCGCGCCGCCGGCGAACGCGCCATCGTCGTCACCCACGGCACCGACACCATGGTCGAGACGGCCGGCGCGCTCGCGGCCGCCGCGCTCGACAAGACGGTGGTGCTCACCGGCGCGATGGTGCCGTACGCCTTCGGCAGCTCGGACGGCCTGTTCAATCTCGGCAGCGCGCTGTCGTTCGTCCAGGTGCTGCCGCCGGGGGTCTACGTGGCGATGAACGGCCGCCACTTCCGCTGGGACGCGGTGCACAAGAACCGCACGACCGGCACCTTCGAGCCGCTGTGATTCACCAGTCGAAGCTCCCCAACGTCGGAACCACGATCTTCACCGTGATGTCGAAGCTCGCGGCGGATCTCGGCGCCATCAACCTGTCCCAGGGCTTCCCGGATTTCGACTGCGATCCGGCGCTGGTCGACGCCGTCGCCCGGCACATGAAGGCAGGGCGGAACCAGTACGCGCCGATGCAGGGCGTGCCCGTCCTGCGCCAGGCGATCGCCGCAAAGTTCCGCGAGCTCTACGGCGCCGCCTACGACCCGGACAGCGAGGTCACCGTCACGTCCGGCGGGACGGAAGCGATCTTCGACGCCGTCGCCGCGGTGGTGCATCCGGGCGACGAGGCGATCGTGTTCGAGCCGTGCTACGACTCGTACGTCCCGGCGATCGAGGTCAACGGCGGCAAGGCGATGGTGATTTCGCTGCGCTATCCGGACTACCGGGTGCCCTGGGACGAGGTCCGCGCCGCGATCTCGCCGCGCACCCGCGTGATCATGCTCAATTCGCCGCACAATCCGACGGCCACGATCCTCTCCGCCGGCGACATGGCGCAGCTCGTCGAAACGGTGAAGGGCACCGGGATCGCCATCGTCAGCGACGAGGTCTACGAGCACATCATCTTCGACGGCGCGCGGCACGAGAGCATGGCGTCATACGACGAGCTCCGCGCCCGCAGCTTCATCGTCGGCTCGTTCGGCAAGACCTATCACGTGACCGGCTGGAAGGTCGGCTACGTCGTGGCCCCGGCGGCGCTGACCGGCGAGTTCAGAAAGGTGCATCAGTTCGTCACCTTCTCCACCAATACGCCGACGCAGCACGCCCTCGCGGAATTCCTCGCGGCGAAACGCGGCTACCCCGAGCTGGCGGCGTTCTACCAGCGGAAGCGGGACCTGTTCCTCGATTTGATCGGCGGATCGCGATGGAAGCCGCTCCCGTCGCGCGGAACCTACTTCCAGCTGCTCGATTATTCGGCGATCACCGGCGAAGCGGACATGGACTTCGCGCTGCGCCTCACTCGCGAGCACGGCGTCGCGTCGATCCCCACGTCCGCGTTTCTCTACAAGCAGGCGCCGCCCCTGGCGCTGCGCTTCTGTTTCGCCAAGAAGGACGAGACGCTGCGCGCGGCGGCGGAACGGCTGAAGTCGTTGTGAGCGGCTGTCACGGACGTGACGGCTATACCGGGGCCTCCGGGCGCGGCATCACCACCCAGAGCAGCAGGTAGACCAGGATGCCCGGGAAGGCGGCGGAGATGATCGACACGATCACGTAAACGACGCGAAAGAGCGTCACGTCCCAGCCGAAGTATTCCGCGATGCCGGCGCAGACGCCGGCGATCATCTTGTCGGTCGACCGGGTGAGACGGCGGCGGCCGCTGGTCACGATGAACGTCCTGCCTGGATGGACTTCATGGCCAGCGCGATCATCGACCCGACGTCCGACGCGTTGGCCGGCAGGATGAGCGTGTTGGACTCTTTCGCCAGGCGGCCGAACTGTTCCACGTACTGCTCGGCGACGCGCAGCTGGACCGCTTCGAAGCCGCCGGGCTGCTTGATCGCCTCCGCCACGCGGCGAATGCCTTCCGCGGTCGCGCTCGAGACCGAGAGAATCGCCGCGGCCTGGCCGTCCGCCTCGTTGATCTGCTGCTGCTTGCGGGCTTCCGACGCCTTGATCACCTGCTGCTTCTCGCCTTCGGCGGTGTTCACCGCCGCGTCGCGCTGCCCTTCGGAGGTCAGGATGACGGCGCGCTTCTCCCGCTCGGCGCGCATCTGCTTCTCCATCGCGGCGAGCACGTCGTGCGGCGGCGTGATGTTCTTGATTTCGTAGCGCAGCACCTTGACGCCCCACGCCTCCGACGCCTTGTCCAGTTCGGTCACGACCTGCAGGTTGATGTTGGTGCGCTCCTCGAAGGTGCGGTCGAGATCGATCTTGCCGACCTCGCTGCGCAGCGTCGTCTGCGCCAGCTGCGAGATGGCGAAGATGAAGTCGGAGATGCCGTAGGAGGCGCGCTCGGGGTTCAGCACCTTGAGGTAGAGAATGCCGTCGACGCCGACCTGCACGTTGTCGCGCGTGATGCAGACCTGCGCCGGAATGTCGATCGCCGTCTCCTTCAGCGAGTGGCGGTAGCGGATCGCGTCGACGAACGGCAGCAGCACGTGGAACCCCGCCGACAGCGTCGCGTGATAGCGGCCCAGCCGCTCGACCACGTAGGCGCTCTGCTGCGGGACCACCACCGCCGTCTTGGCGATGATGACGATCACCAGCAGGGCGAGGATGCCGAACACGACGATGCCGCCGGTCATGAAGGGGCTCCTTCCGCCTCGACGATCAGCATGAGGCGATCAACGCGGACCACGGTGACGCGGCGCCCGGCCGGCAGCAGCGTCGCGGTATTGTTGCGGGCGCGCCACGAGCTGCCGCGCAGCTCGACGCGGCCGATGTCGTGCGGCGCAATGTCCTGCTGCACCACGCCGGTCTCGCCGACCAGCGAATCCACGTCGGCGCCGGCGCCGTCGACGTTCAACCAGCGCATCAGCGGCCCGCGGAAGAGCAGCAGCGATCCCACCGACATCACCGAGAACAGCGCGAGCTCGGCCCACACCGGCGTCTCGGCCCCGAGCGCCGCCATCAGGCTGATGACGACCGCCGCAATCCCGAAGAAGATGATGTAGAAGCCGCCGGACGCGGCGAGCTCGAGCGCGATCAGGAGCAGGCCCAGGACCAGCCAGTGCCACCAGACAATCGCCATGAGATTGATGCGGCCATTCTACTTGAAACCGTCCGGCGCGCCGCGGCGGGACGCGTAGCGTGCGACGTAGCCGCCGAGCGCCATCAGGACCAGCGCCGCGCCGAGCGCGATCGCGGTGCGCGTCCGGCGGAACGATCGGGGGTCGATGCGCGCCTGGCCGGGCAGGCCGAACGGATAGATCACCGGAATGGAATCGCCGACCTTCAGCGCGCGCCAGGGGCTCGGCCCGATCGGCGTGAAGCGGATGCGCTCCCCTTCAGGCGTATCGAACGAGACCACGGGCCGCGGCGATCCGTTCGCCGGCGCCGGCAACACGTCGACGACGGTGCCGTTCGCCTTGATCCAGGCCTCGCGCGCTTCCCGGTCGCGCAGCTCGGCGATCACCGTGCTGCCGGCGATCGCCAGGCCGATCACGAACAGCAGCACGCCGGCGAGCGTGGCTCTGACCGGGTATTCGGCCACGCGCCTGTCAGGCCTTGACGTTCACGCCGACCTGACACGCCACGCCGGTGCCGCCGATGCCGCAGTAGCCGTCCGGGTTCTTCGACAGGTACTGCTGGTGGTAGTCCTCGGCGAAGTAGAACTCCGGCGCCGGGAGAATCTCCGTCGTGATCGCACCGAAACCAGCCCTGGTGAGCGCGCGCTGATACTCGTCGCGCGATCGCTCTGCCGCGGTCCGCTGCGCCTCGTCGAAGTAGTAGACGCCGGACCGGTACTGCGTACCGACGTCGTTCCCCTGCCGCATCCCCTGCGTCGGGTCGTGATTCTCCCAGAACACCTTCAGCAGCTCGTCGTAGGAGACGTTCCTCGGATCGAAGACGACCTGCACGACCTCGTTGTGGCCCGTCATGCCGGTGCAGACTTCGCGGTACGTCGGATTCCGGGTGAAGCCGGCCGCGTAGCCCACCGCGGTCGAGTAGACCCCGGGGAGCTGCCAGAACTTCTTCTCCGCGCCCCAGAAGCACCCGAGGCCGAACAGGGCTTTCTCCGTCCCTTCGGGGTAGGGCCCTTCGATCGTCGCGTTCAGCACGTGGTGCCTGGGCGGCACCGGCATCTTCTCCGCCCGTCCCTCGATGGCGTCCGCGGCGGTGGGCATCTTCGTCTTGTTGAACAGCATGGGATCTCTTTCGGCAGGTCTACTGGTCGCCTTGCGCCAGCAACACAATGATCAGAACAATGATAATCCCCACGACGAGGAAGAACACCTTCCAGAAGCTCTTCGGGTACTCGCCGGTCATCCGGCCGGTGGCGCCATTCACGAGCACGTGAAACGTGCGCGCGCCGTAGGTGTAGGTGAGCAGCCACACCGGCACCAGAATGTGCTTGAAGGTCTGCGCCGAGAACGTCGGGTGGATCACCAGGTTGCGGCAGGTATCGCCGGGGACCTGCGCGGCGCAGAGCTCCTCGAGCTTCTCGCGCATCGACTCTTCCGACGCCTTGGCCGCATCGAGCAGCACCACCTGGTAGTGCTCGACGACGAATCCCGAGAGATAGGCGGTGTCGTACGGCACCAGCTCGTTGGTCGGAAACGGTTCGACGCCGGCCAGCAGAGATCGGGCGATCCCGTGCGTCCCGGGAATCGGCTCGTCGTCGAAAAAGTGATTGACGACGCCGGATGCCGGCTCCCAGCGGACGTGGCGCACCTGCCGCGTCTGCATCTGCCCCTTGTTGTCGCGATACGTTTCGGTCGTGTAGTAGTAGTGCCCCGCGTCCGCTTCCCAGGGACACACGACCTGGGCGTCGAACGTCCAGTAGGGGATGTAGACACCCTTGACCGTATCGACCAGCGCGCGTGACTTGAGACTGCCGGGCGCCAGCCACTTGCTCTTGTACCAGCGCCGGATCTGCTCCCGGACCGCAGTGTCGGCGACCCGGAAGGGCAGCAGGCTCTGCGGACGGATCGGCGACTTGATCTCCTTGTAGTCCACCAGCGCCGGCGAGCCGCAGAACTCGCAGCGCTGCCCCACGCGCTCGGGATCGAAGACCGACACCGCCTTGCAGCTCTGACACTGCACGGTGCGCTTCTCCGCCTGCCACCCGCGGGCATCCTCCGGAATCTCGCGCAGCGCGCGCACGAGATCCAGCTCCTGAATCTCGCCCGCCGGCGTGATGGTGTAGGGAGATTCGGTGCCGCAGAAGGGACAGACGAGCTTCTGCTTGCCTGGATTCCACTCGGCCTGCGCGCCGCAGGCCGGGCAGGGATGTTTCTCGAGGGCTGAAACAGGCATCGGGGATTTGGAAATTTGGGAATCTGGAAATTTGGGAATCTAAGCGGCCGCTTCCTCAGATTTCCCGATCACCCGATCACCCGATCACCCGATGACCCGATCGCCCGATGATCCGATCGCCCGATGATCCGATTACTTTGCAAGGTAGTCGTCGATCGCGGACCGTTTGATCCGCCAGGTCGATCCGATCTTCTTGCCCACCAGCTCGCCGGATTCGAGGACGTGCTGGACGTCCGTCTCGCTCACGCCGAGCAGCTGCGCCGCTTCGGCGGTGGAGAGCAGGTCCACCGTTCCGGCGCCCGCGGCAGACTTCGCGGCCGTCGGAGCCGTGAGCCCCTGCTGGATCATCTGTTGCGCCATCGCCAGGCCGACCGCCATCTCGGTCGCCGCGCCGCCCGCGCTGCCGCCCTTCTCCATGCCCTGGGCCATCTGAAACTTCACGTAGTCGTTCAGATTGCCGACCGCCGCCATGCTGGAGCGCTTGTCGACCGCCTGCTCCACCTCCGGCGGCACCGACACGTTCTCGACGATGAAGCTCGGCATCTCGATGCCGTACTTGGCCTGGATGACCGGATTGATCAGCGGCAGCAGCGCCTCGCCCAGCTCGGTGTAGCGGCTCGCCACGTCGAACACCGGAATCTTCGCCGTCGCCAGCGCGTCGGCGAACACGCTCACGATCCGGGAGCGCATGGTGTCGGCGAACTCGTCGAGGCGGAAGTTCTGGTCCGATCCGGCGACGTCCTTGAGAAACCGCCTGGCGTCGACGATCCGGAAGTCGAACGTCCCGAAGGCGCGCACGCGGACGATGCCGAGATCCTCGTCGCGCATCATCACCGGGTTGGAGGTCCCCCACTTGTTGCCGGTGAAGAGGCGGGTGTTGAGATAGTAGACATCCGCCTTGAACGGCGAGTTGAAGCCGTACTTCCACGACTTCAGCCTGGTGAGGACCGGGATGTTGTCGGTGGTGAGCGTGTGCTTGCCGGGTCCGAAGGTGTCGCCGAACTCGCCGAGGTAGACGAACTGCACCTGCTGCGACTCGCGGACGATCAGCTGGGCGCCGTTCTTGATCGCCTTGTCATCGTCCGGAAAGCGGAACGAGAGCGTGTCGCGCGAGTCGTCCGTCCATTCGATGACGTCGATCAGCTCGCCTTTGATGAAGTCCATCAATCCCATAATGGCGCTATTCTAGCCGACCATGGCACCTGACGCCCGAGCGTTGCATTGCCCGAACTGCGGCGGACCGGCAGGCCCCGGGGACGCGGCCTGCCGCTACTGCAAGGCGGCTCTCGCGACGGTCAGCTGTCCGAGCTGCTTCGCTCTGATGTTCGACGGGGCGGTCTACTGCCCGTCGTGCGGCGCGCGCCGCGCGAGGACGTCGGCGTCGGAGCGGCACGCGCCGTGCCCGGCGTGCAAGGGGGTCATGCGCGAGCTGGAGATTGGCGACACCGTGCTGCTCGAATGCGAGCGGTGCCATGCCGCCTGGGTGGACGCGAAGACGTTCGAACACATCTGCGCCAGCAACGAGGCGCAGGCGGCGGTGCTGCACCGATGGACCGAGGGCGAGCGTTCACCGGGTGCGGCGGCAAAGCCAGGGACAGAGGCCGGCGTCCGCTACCGGAAATGTGTGGCCTGCGGGACGATGATGAACCGCCTCAATTTCGGGCGTCTGTCGGGAACGATCGTCGACGTCTGCCGCGGGCACGGCACGTTCCTGGACGCCGGCGAGCTGCACCGCATCGTGCGCTTCATCCAGGGCGGCGGCCTCGATCGCGCGCGCCAGCGGCAGATCGACGATCTGAAGGAGCAGGAGGACCGCCTGCGCCGGGCGCAGATGGCACGCCCCGCGCCGGCGGGAGACTTCGACTACGACGCGTGGACGCGCGCCGACATCCAGAGATTGTTCGATCAGCTGCGTCGAAGCTGAGAGCGAACGCCTACCTGGGCGTGAAGTTCAGCACCGCACCGTTGATGCAGTACCGCTGGCCCGTCGGGGGAGGGCCGTCGGGAAAGACGTGGCCGAGATGGCCGCCGCACTGCGAGCAGTGGACCTCGGTGCGCGTCATCCCGTAGCTGCGATCCACGGTGGTGCCGATGGCGCCGGGATTGGGGGCGACGAAACTGGGCCAGCCGGTCCCCGACTCGAACTTGGTGTCGTTGGTGAACAGCTCCTGGCCGCAGCCGGCGCACGAGAACGTCCCCGCCCGCTTCTCGGTGAGCAGCGCACAGCTCCCCGGCCGCTCCGTCGCATGCCCGCGCAGAATCTGGTACTGCTCGGGCGTCAGGATTCGCCGCCATTCCTCGTCGGTCTTCTCGACCGGATATCGTTCGCTCATGGTTCTCCCAGGATAAGCCGGCTGCGCACTGCGTCCTACTTAAACACCTTCCCCCAGTCCATGCCGAACTTCGGCTGCTCGCGGGGGCCCTTGATGGTGATGGGGATCACCGCCCCTTTGCCGTTCTTGCGGAAGATCGGGTCGAACGGCTTGAGGAAGAATCCCTTGATGCCGCCGCCGGCCGCCTTCGAGATCGGCGCGTCCATGTTGAGCGTGCCGGTGAAATCGAGATACTCGCTGCGCAGCCCGTAGACGCCGCGGACCTCGACGTCGGCGCCGGGAACGTCGAAGCCGAACGGATGGAAGCGCATCATGCCGTCGCGCAGCGTGAAGCGGCCGCGCATGTCGGAGTCGATGCGGCCGATCGGGTCGGTCGGCGTCTTGCCCTGCGCGCGGCGGCTCAGCATCTTGATCTGCTCCTGCACGTCGCGGTCCGTGAAGTGGGCATTCTCGAGCGCGAACCGGCCGTTGAGGCTCAAGCGGTCCGCGACCGGCGACTCGCCGGGCGGCAGCACCAGCCTGGCTTCCATCGCGAGCCGTCCGAGCATCACCGGCGTCTTCGCCTTGACGGCGAGCCGCAACACGTCCTGGATGCGCCCGTCCGCGATCCTGACGTCGAGATTGATGTGCCGTCCCTTGACGCCGGGCTGGGACTCGATCGCGCCGGCGGCGGCAATCGGCGTCTTGTCGAGCATCGCGTCGACCTGCTTCAGATACGTGTTGCCGTTGGTGCCGTCCACCACGGTCTGGAACGTCGTCACGAGCGGCACCGGGACCCCGCCCACGTCGAGCGTGAAATCAGGCGTGTCGGTCGTGCCCTTCACCTGGATCTCTTCCAGGTAGCCGGCGAACTCGCCGGTGGACGTCAGCGTGCCGCCGATGCCTTTGATCGTGTTCAGATCGGCGCGTTCGAACTTGTAGGTGCCGCTGAGCGGCGTCAGTCCCGGCTCGCGCTTCCGCCACGGCCCGAACGTGCCCTGGGTCGCGATGTCCCCTTTCGGGATCGGATTGGTCAGCGTGGCCAGGAAGGGCATCGCCCGGTTGAACCCGACGGACTGCAGGTCGAGATGATGAATCGTCCAGACCTTCGGCTCCTTGCGCGGATCTCTCGGCACGATGACGAGCTGCGCATCACGCGCGATGACGTGATCGATGAGGACCGGCCCTTCGTCCACGGTTGCGGCCGCCCGGCTGCCGGCCTCCTTGTCGTCCGGCGTGCGCGGCGGGATCGTGATCCGCAGGCCGACCAGTTCCACGAACGTGAAGCGCCGCTGCTTCCGCAGCAGACCGAGAATGCCGCCGGCGACCTCGAAGTGCCGGATTTCGATGAACGGCGCCGCCTGCTGCTGATCCTTCAGCCGCAGCCTCAGATTGTCGCCATAGATGCGGAGCGTCGGGAACGAGTCGACGGTGAAGCTCTCGAGCTCCACCTGCGCATCGAGCTGATCGTTCAACGTCTCGATCAGCTTCTTCTGCAGAACCGGCGCGCGCGACACCGCCGTCAGCGCGATCCACAGGCCGACGAGGACGCCCCCGACGATGCCGATGAACCAGCGGGCCGGCTTCATATGGCAGTCAGCTCACACCCCCACGGCGATGGTCTTCCACCGGCCCTGGTGAAAACGCGCGGTGGAGAGCACGCAGCGGGTGAAATGGCCGAGCAGGATGGCCAGCCAGATCCACGAGGCCTGCAGCTGGCCGGTGGCCTGGAGATAGAAGCACAACCCCAGCGGCACGACGACCTGCGCGATCAAGGTGATGAACAGCGGGCTCCGCGTATCGCCGGTCCCCTGCAGGCCGCCGGTGTAGGTCAGCGCGACGGTGATGAAGAGTCCGGAGACGCTCAAGTAGCGAAGCAGCTCGCGGCCGATCCGGACGACGGTCGGATCGCTGAGACCGAAGGCGGCGAGCAGGTGATCGGCGCCGACCAGGAAGATCAACCCGATGGTTCCGGCGATCGCCAGCCCGAATCGCGCCGCGACCTGCACCCCTTCGACGCTGCGATGCGGGTGACCCGCCCCGAGGTTCTGCCCCGCGATCGTCGCCGCCGCGCTCATCAATCCGACCGACGTCCACGTGATGAACGCGAACAGCTCGGTGTAGCACACCGCAAACGCCGCCTGCACTTCGGCGCTGTGCTCGAGCGACCCCATGAAGCGCAGCAGCAGCACCCCGGCGACGTTCATCGCCACCCCCTGCACCCCGGCCGGGAGCCCGAACTTGAACAACGACCGGATGATCTGCCAGTCGGGCGCGCGCGGCACGCCCCGCAGGCTGACCACCACGCGGCCGCTCGCCATCAGCCACAGCGCGTAGCCGGACGCGACCGCCGAGGCGATCGACGTCCCCAGCGCCGCCCCCTGCGCGCCGAATCCCGGGATCGGTCCGAGACCGCGGATCAGAATCATGTTGAGCCCGACGTTCAGCCCGACGATCCACATGCCGATGCGCAGCCCGGTGCGCGGATCCCCGGCGGCGCGCAGCGCGCCGGCGATCATGAAGTACAGCAGCTGCCCGATGCTGCACACGAACATCGTCCGCAGATAGGGCAGCGCCCCGGCGCGGACCTCGGGCGACGCGTGCACCAGCTCCAGCAGCGACGGCGACAGCACGTACCCGATGGGCGCGAGCACGCCGAGCGCGAGCACCACGGCGGTGAGGAACGCCTGGTAGACGACCCGGTTCACCTTGTCGTGGTCGTTCGCGCCGGCGAAGCGCGCGACGAGCACCCCCATGCCGGTGAACAGCGACGAGATGAACACCACCACGACGAGGAAGATCTGCCACCCGACGCCGATCGCGGCGTTGCCGGTGAACCCGACGTAGTGACCGACCATGACGTGATCGACGATCCCCTGGAGACCGCCGATCATGTTCTGGATCACCGTGGGCCACGCCAGCCGCCACACGGCGCGCGAGATGGGACCTTCGACGATCGACCGATCGAATCGCTTGGCGTTCTGAATCCTGCGATCTTAACTGATCCGAGGTGCGCATCCCCGGACTCCCTCGCCCGCGATCCGCTATCTGAACGTGTCGCAGGCTCCCGGGTCGCCGGAGTCGAAGCCGCGCTTGAACCAGGTCATGCGCTGTTCGGACGATCCGTGCGTGAACTTCTCCGGCATCACGCGCCCGGTGCCGAGCTTCTGCAGGCGGTCGTCCCCGATCGCGGCCGCCGCGCCGAGCGCTTCCTCGAGATCCCCCGGATCCAGCTCGACGCTCCCGGCGGCGGCGCGCCCCGGCTTCGCCGCGTCGTGCCCCCACACCCCGGCGTAGCAGTCCGCCTGCAGCTCGAGCCGCACCGACAGCGCGTTCGCGCTGCCCGGGTCGGAACGCTGCATCTGGCGGACCTGCCCTTCGGCGCCGGTGATCGCCTGGACGTGATGGCCGATCTCGTGCGCCAGCACGTACGCCTGCGCGAAGTCACCCGGGGCGCCGAACCGCCGCTGCAGCTCCTCGAAGAATCCGAGATCGAGATAGACCTTGCGATCGCCGGGACAATAGAACGGTCCGGTCGCCGCGCCGGCATAGCCGCACGCCGACTGAATCGCGTCGCGGAAGAGCACCACGCGCGTCGGTTGATAGCGGGACCCGAGCTTCTCCGTCCAGGTCTGCTGCGCGTCGCGCGCGATCGCATCCACCATGTCGACCATCCGCTCCTCGGCCGGCGTGGTCCTCACCGGCGCGCCGCCGGAAGTGCCCACCGCGCTGGAGTCGGGCGGTGACGAGCCCCCGCCCCCCAGCATGGAAAAGAAGTCCACCCCGGTGAACATGCTGAGCAGCAGGATGACGATGAAACCGCCGATGCCGAGGCCGCCGACGCCGAGCGGGATCATCCCGCGTCCACCCGAGCGGCCCCGCAAATCCTCGATGTTGCTGCGATCCCCGGCGCTCCAGCGCATCAGCACCTCCGCCGCGGTAGGTTAGCACTCGGCGTGCCAGCGCCTCAGTCGCGCCGCACCTCAGCCGTTGAACTGCTTGAGCAGCTTCTTGACGTCCCCGTGCGCCAGCACGACGGCGGGCTGCCGCTGGATGGCCTCGAAGTAGCGCCGCGCGAACGGTTCGCCGCTCTCGGACGGAATCAGCAGGCGATCGATCTGCTCGATGGCGGCGCGCGCTTCCTGCGCCGTGGCCTTGGCGTCCGGCGCCGTCATCTCGTCGATGCGGACGATCAGCTCGGAAATCTGATGCAGCCAGGCGAACCACGGATCGTGGATCACCAGCTGCAGCAGCGCGCCGGTCGATCCGATCCGGCCGCGATCCATCTCGTAGGCGCTCTTGGCGTCGTCCAGCAGCGCCTTGTGCAGCGCCAGCAGGCGGGTGCGCAGCTCCGCCAGCTGCGTTCGCGCCGGCGGCGGCAGGGCATGGCTTCCCTGCGCCTCGGCGAGCAGCGCATCCACGTCGAGCCGCTCCGTCGTCATGCGCAGCGATCCATCCGCCGCGCGCGGCCACTCCGAGCGCGGGCGATCGCGATAGAGCTCGAGGCCGTTGCCGTCGGGATCGCGCAGATACAGCGCTTCACTGACGCCGTGATCGGATGCCCCTTCGAGCGGGATGCGCGCGTCGACCAGACGGCGCAGCGCCTGGGCCAGGGCGGCGCGATCCGGGTAGCGGATCGCCACGTGGTACAGGCCGGTCGCTCCCGGCGGCGGAGGAGACCCGTTCCGGCTCTCCCAGGTATTCAGTCCGATGTGATGGTGATAGCCGCCGGCACTGAGGAACGCGGCCTGCTGACCCATCCGTGTCGTGAGCTCGAAGCCGAGCACGCCTGAATAGAACGCCAGCGCGCGGTCGAGATCAGCGACCTTGAGGTGGACGTGCCCGATGTCTACCCGGGGATCGATGGGATCGGCCATGCCCTAATCATCGCTCACATCGTCGTCAGGACATCCGCGATCCGCTCGCCGGCGCGGCCGTCCCACAGCTCCGGCACGCGTCCCTGCTTGCCGTTCCCCTCGAGCACGCGCTGCACTTCGCGCTGCAGCTTCACCGTGTCGCTGCCGAGCAGTTGATTGGTGCCGACCGTGACCGTGATCGGCCGCTCGGTGTTCGCCCGCATCGTCAGACAGGGAATGCCGAGATAGGTGGTCTCTTCCTGAATTCCGCCCGAGTCGGTGACGACCACCGCCGCGTGCCGCTGCAGGCCGAGAAACGGCAGGTAGGTCAGCGGCTCGGAGAGAACCGTGCGTTCGTGCGGAATGGAGAACCGCGCGATCCGCTCGCGCGTGCGCGGGTGCACCGGGAAGATCACCGGCGCCTGCTTCGCGATGTTCTCGAGCGCGGCCATCAGCCGCGCGAGCACCTGCGGGTCGTCGACGTTGGAAGGGCGATGGAGGGTGACCAGCACGAACGGCCGCGCGCCGCTGCCGCGCAGCAGATCGAACTGCCGGAGCTGCGCCTCGCCGTCCGCAACCGGCAGGAGCCGGATCAAGGTGTCGATCATCACGTTGCCGACGCGGTGGATCGACGCCGGATCCACGCCTTCGGCGATCAGGTTCGCGTCGCCGTCGGAGGACGGGGTCAGCAGCCACCGCGACAGCCGGTCGGTCACCAGCCGATTGATCTCCTCGGGCATCGATCGATCGCCGGACCGGAGCCCGGCTTCGACGTGGCCGACCGGCACCCCGAGCTTTGCCGCGACGAGGGTGGCCGCCATCGTCGAATTGACGTCGCCGTACACCAGGAGCACGTCCGGACGATGTTCCGTCATGTGCGCCTCCATGGCGATCATGACCTGCCCGGTCTGCTGCGCGTGCGTGCCGGACCCGACGCCGAGATTGACGTCGGGCTCGGGCTGTCCGAGCTCGCGCAGGATGTTGTCGGACATCACCGCGTCGTAGTGCTGGCCGGTGTGGACGACGCTCTGGGGCACGCCCCGTGCCGCGAGCGCCCGGAACACGGGCGCGACCTTCATGAAATTCGGACGTGCTCCGACGACGTGCAGAATCTTGGCTGACAATGTCCCTCTCAACGGACGATGACCCGCTTGCGGAACGATCCGGATGGATCGGGGTCGGACTCGATCGACACCAGCGCGCCGCCGGCGCCGTATGTGAGCCGGCGATCGGGGCGGCCGTCGGCGTTCTCGTCGCGCGCGACCGTCTTGACGACGCCGCTTTCGTAGGTTTCCCATTGATCGACGCGGCCGTCGGCGTTGGTGTCCGCCTCGGATCGCGTGATGGCGCCGCGCGCGTAGAACTCGCGGCGATCGATCTTCGCCTCGTCGCCGGTCGACGAGCTCTCGACCCGCTCGACCTCGCCGTCCGGCCCTGAGAAGGCCCACGCGTCAGGCGCGCCGCTCTGACGGCGCGAGAATCCGACCTTCGCGAGGGCGCCGGACGCGTCGTAATACTCCCAGCGGTCGATCCGTCCGTCTTCGTCGCGATCGATCCGCGATCGCACGGGACGGGCGCCGTCCATCTCCGTCCACGTGTCGATCGTGCCGTTCCGGTTGGCGTCGTAGGTGAGCTCTTTCAGCCTGCCTGTCGCCTTGTCGTAGGTGGGGCGGGTGGTCTCCCTGGCGCGGGCGTGCCCCGAATCGGAGCACGCGGGGCAGGCGAGTGCCGCGCAAAGCAGGACGGGGACTGACAGGCTCCTCAACGGTGTTCGGATTATACCGACACAAATGTGACGAAACGCCAAACCGTGCTCGTGGCGTATCCGTCGTAGACAACAGAGGAGGCGTATCGAATGCGCATCAGCCGGATTCTTCCATCAATGATGTTGTGCAGCGGACTCGCGGTGGCCGCGGCGAGCGCGCAGGAGCGCGGGGACGTTGGCATCACCATGGGTTTCCCGGCGTCGATCGGCGTGCTGTGGCACGCGACCGACACCGTCGCGATCCGTCCGGATCTGAGTTTCAGCGGGTCGTCCACCGATCCAGGGGATTCGAGCTCGTGGACGCTGGGCACCGGGGTGAGCGCGCTGATCTACATGGGCGAGGCGGAGAACGTCCGGACCTACTTCAGTCCCCGCCTCACCTATCAGCGCAGCAGCTTCTCCGTCGAGACGGCGATCGGCGGGGATACCACCCGGACGGCGAACGCGTGGGGCGTCTCCGGATCGTTCGGCGCCCAGTACACGCCCAACCGGCGCTTCGGCGTGTTCGGAGAGGTCGGATTCAGCTACTCGCGGTTGAAGACGGACACGGTGGCGTTCTCGACCGAAGGCACCGCGCACGGCTGGGGGACGCGCGCCGGGATCGGCGTCGTCTTCTATCCCGGCTCCTGACCCGCGGCGCGGCCGAGGAACTCTCGGAGGAGGTTCGCGGCGACGCGCGCGCGGTAGCGCGCGGTCGATCGCAGGTCGTCGATCGGCGCGATCTCCGAGAGAAGCGTGCGCTCGGCCGCGGCAACGGCGTCCATGTCGAGCGGCTGACCGCGGAGCTCGTCTTCGGTCCGAACGGCGCGGATCGCCGTCGGCGCGACGCTGCCGAGGGCGATCCGCACCTCCTGCACGGCGCCCGCTTCGACTCGAATCGTGCCGGCGAAACAGACCTTGGAGATCGCCTGCGCCCGGCGCGTGCCGACCTTGCGGTAGTAGCTGACGCTTCCCTCGCCAGCGCCGGAGAACAATCCCGAGGCCGCGTGCGTCCCGATCCGCGGCGGCAGATGGATGCGCGCGATCAGCTCGCCGGGTGCGAGGTCCATCTGCTTGTAGCCGCGGTGGAACCCGGCGTAGGGAACGCGGCGCGAGCCCGAGGCCGACGCGATCTCCAGCTCCGCGTCGTAGACGAGCAGCACGGGCGGCGTATCGGCGGCGGGCGAGGCGTTGGCGATGTTGCCGCCGATCGTGCCGCGGTTCTGCGTCGCGATCCCGCCGGTCTCTCTCGCCGCGGCGCCGAGCAGCGGGTAGTCGCGGGCGAGCCGGACGGAGTCGCGGATCTGCGTGTAGGTGGTGAGCGCGCCGATCGCGACGCCGCCGTTGGATCCGTCGGCGATGCCCTGGAGCTCGCGGCAGTGCTGCAGACTGACGTAGCGTCCCGGCGGCAGGTGGCCTGCTTCGAGCACGACCATCAGATCGGTGCCGCCGGCGAACGGACGCGCGTCCGGGTGCCGCGCGAGATCGTCGAGCGCCTCGCCCAGCGACGCCGGCACCGTCAGCGCGTAGTCCTCGAGCCGCGGGATCATTGCCGGCGTGACGCTTCGAGCACCGCCTCGAAGATGCGCAGGTAGCCGGTGCACCGGCACAGGTTTCCGGCCAGCGCGGCATGGATCTCGTCCTCGGTCGGCTCGGGGTTGCGCGACAGCAGTTCGTGCGCGGCCAGCACCATGCCGGGCGTGCAGATGCCGCACTGCGCGCCGCCGTGCTCGAGAAACGCCTCCTGCACTTCGTGCAGCGTGTCGCCGGAGGCGAGCCCTTCGATCGTGGTGATCGACGCGCCGGCCGCATGCGCGGCCGGCGTCAGACAGCTGTTCACCAGCATGCCGTCGAGCAGCACGCCGCAGGCGCCGCACTCCCCTTCGCCGCAGCCTTCCTTCGTGCCGGTGAGCCCGAGCCCGCGGATCACGTCGAGCAGCCGGGTCATCGGGTGCGCCTGGAGGTCGTACGGCGTCCCGTTGATGGTGCATCTGAGGCGCGAGGTCATACGCGCGCGTCCGCCGGTTCCGCCGCCATCATGAGACGCTCCGGCGTCAGCGGCAGCCGCCGCACGTCGACGCCCGTCGCATGCGCCACGGCGTTGAAGATCGCCGGCGCCGGACCGTCCATCGGCAGCTCGCCGATCCCCTTGGCGCCGCCGGGGCCGTGCCGGTACGGCACCTCGTCGAAGTAGACGCGGATCTCCGGCAGGTCGAGCGACGTCGGGATGATGTAGTTCGTCATCTGCGCATTCGCCATCCGGCCGTCGCGCCACACGACGTCCTCGTAGAGGGCCCAGCCGATGCCCTGCGCCACGCCGCCTTCGATCTGCCCCGCGGCCAGCGTCGGATTGATGACGCGTCCGACTTCCTGCACGGCGACGAAGTCGTCGACGCGCGTCTCCCAGGTCGTCATGTCCACGGACACCTCGGCGACGTACACCGCCCAGCCGTACGTGCCGTACGCGTCACCGAGGTACCGCTCGTCGTCCCACCTGAGTCCCGCGGGCGGCTTGTAGTGGCTGGTGTGGCGGAGGTTGCCGAACGCGGCGACGTAGCGGCGGCAGGCGGCGTGGAACTCGGCGCGCGTGTAGGTCGCCGGCAGCAGCCCGGCATCCACCAGCGAATGCTTCAGCGCGGTGGCGGCCGATTCCACCAGCTTGCCGACGACCATGCAGGTGCGGGACGCGACGGTGGGGCCGCTGTCGGGAACGACGGAGGTGTCAGGCTGCACGACCTCGACGTCGTCGCAGTCGATGCCCAGCGCCTCGGCGGCGATCTGGGAGAAGATCGTGTTCGTTCCCTGCCCGATCTCGGTGCTGGCCGCCAGCACGCGGATTCCTCCTTCGTGCGTCGCTTCGACCGACGCGGCCGACTGCAGGTGCACTTCACCGGAGCCGGTGAAGCCGGCGCCGTGCATGAAGCTCGCGAGGCCGATCCCCTTCTTGACGGTGCGGCCGTCGTTCTCGCGCGCGAACCGCTCGCGCTTCTTGCGGTAGCCGGACACCGCCATCGCCCGATCGAGCAGGCCGGACAGGTTCACCGGCTCCGCGATCGTCTGACCGACGGCGAGGGTATCGCCGCTGCGGATGAAGTTGCGGCGGCGGAACTCGTCGGGCGACAGGCCGGCGGCGGCGGCGACGCGATCCATGTGGCGCTCGAGCGCGAACAGGCTCTGCGGCGCGCCGAAGCCGCGGAACGCGCCGTGCGGCGGCACGTTGGTGGCGACGGCGCGTCCCTGGACGCGCACGTTGGGACAGGCGTACGGGCCGGCGGCGTGGATCGTGCCGCGCGACAGCACGACCGGCGACAGCGTGCAATACGCGCCGCCGTCGATCGTGAAGTCGATGTCCATGGCGAGGAGCGTTCCGTCGGGCGACACGGCGGTGCGGTGTCTCGTCCTCGACGGATGCCGCTTCGTCGTCGCCGCCATGTCTTCGCTGCGGCCGTAGATCATCTTGACCGGCCGTCCGGACTTCCAGGCGAGCAGCGCCGCATGCCCGGCGATCATGGACGGATACTCTTCCTTGCCGCCGAACCCGCCCCCGGTCTCCATCTGCACCACGCGGATGCGGTTTTCGGGCAGCCCGAACAGCGCCGCGAGCGCGTGGTGGATGTAGTACGGACACTGCATCGATCCCCAGACGGTGACGCGGCCGCGATCGGCGATCGCCAGCATCCCGTTCGGCTCGATGTAGAGCTGCTCCTGCGATCCGGTTTCGTACTCCCCCTCGACGATGAGCGCGCCGGATGCGAACGCCGCGTCGACGTCCCCTTTGACGACGGCGTAGCGCTTGAACACGTTGTCGGTGCCCCAGATGACCTCGCGCGCGGCGAGGGCGTCGTCGATCGTCAACACCGCCGGGAGCGGCTCGATCTCGACGGTGACGTGACGTCGCGCGTCGTCGGCGCGGGCGCGGTCGGGATGCGCGATGAGCGCGATCGGCTCTTCCGGATGATTGACGGCGTCGGACGCGAGATACGGCTGATCGTCGGTGATCAGCGTCACGCGGTTGCGGCCGGGGATGTCTGCCGCGGTCACGACGACGAACTCGTCCCAGGGCACGCGCGGATCGAAGCGGAGGCCGGCGATGCGGCCGCGAGCGGCCGGGCTGCGGACGGTGACGCCGTGCAGCACGCCGGCCGGCGACAGGTCGTCGACGTAGACGGCCTCGCCGGTGACTTTCGCGCGCCCTTCCTTGCGGCGGACGGGGCGGCCGATCTGGGGAGGCTCCACGATGGTGATTCTACCGTCACGCCGGCCTAAAGGCCGGGCTTGCTGGTGTACGTTGATACGGTGGACCACTCAGCCCATCGGCGGCAGCCGATTCACACGGTGTATGGCGGCGCGCATCTGTTCAAGGCGGACACGGCCTCGCGGCTGGGCGCGACGGCGCTGCGCGCGCTGGACGAGCATGCGCCTGACGCAGCGGCGCTCGCGCGCGCTCTCGGCATTGCGCCGTCGGCGGCCGAACGGGTCCATGTCCGGGTCCGCGAGAAGCTGCAGCGCGAGCCGGTCGAGGATTTCCGTCTCGACTTCGAGGACGGCTACGGCAACCGGCCCGATTCGGAGGAAGACGGCCACGCCCGGTCGGCGGCCTGCGAAGTCGCCGCGGCGGTGACGCGCGGCACCTCGCCGCCGTTCATCGGCATCCGGATCAAGAATC
This sequence comes from Vicinamibacterales bacterium, assembly GCA_035699745.1. Lineage (NCBI taxonomy): Bacteria > Pseudomonadati > Acidobacteriota > Vicinamibacteria > Vicinamibacterales > Vicinamibacterales bacterium. The sequence goes on along the minus strand of DASSPH010000016.1, from coordinate 25,919 downwards.
TCGGCGACGAGCTGCGCGAGCGGGCGCTGAGGACGGCGCACCTGTTCCTCGAGCGGCTGCTCGCCGAATCGGGCGGCGCCCTCCCGCCGAATTTCGTCGTGACGCTGCCGAAGATCACCGCGCGCGGTCAGGTGGCGCGCCTCGCGTCGGCGTTCGCCGCGTTCGAGCAGCGGCACGGGCTGTCCGAGCGCGCGCTGCGCATGGAGCTGATGGTCGAGACGCCGTTCTCGATCGTCGACGACCGGGGCGCCGTGAGCCTCCCGTCCCTGATCGGCGAAGGGGACGGCCGCGTGACGGCGGCGCACTTCGGCACCTACGACTACACCGCGTCGCTCGGCATCACCGCGGCGCACCAGCACATGCGCCATCCGGTGTGCGACTTCGCGCGCGGCGTCATGCAGGTCGCGCTCGCCGGCACCGGCGTCTGGCTGTCGGACGGGGCGACGAATGTGCTGCCGGTCGGCAAGGATCGGGACGCCATCCATCGCGCGTGGCGGCGGCATCACGACGACATCCGGCACTCGCTGACCAACGGGTTCTATCAGGGCTGGGATCTGCATCCGGCGCAGCTGGTCTCGCGCTACGCGACGGTCTACGCCTTCTTCGTCGAGGGCCTCGACGCCGCCTCGGAGCGGCTGCGCAACTTCATCGCCAGGGCGGCGCAGGCCACGCTCGTCGGCGACGTGTTCGACGATGCGGCGACCGGGCAGGGGCTGCTGAACTTCTTCCTGCGCGCGCTGAACTGCGGCGCGGTGGGTGAGGACGAGATCGGCGGGCTCACCGGCCTGACGCTGGACGAACTGCGCTCCGGCTCCTTCGTGACCATCGTCCGCGGCCGCCGCTGAAACGGGGACAGCCCCCTTTTTCAAAACCCCGCAAATATGCCAGGAAAATTGCGCGGAAAAAGGGGGCTGTCCCCATTTCAGCGGCGCAGCCAGGCCGCGGCGGCCCAGCCGACGAGGATCAGCGCGGCGAGAATCGGAATCGCGTAGCGATTCCCATACGTCGCCGTCGGATAGTGGTTGCTGATCATCACCAGCACGGTCGGGATCGCGAGAAACGTGTTGTGCATCGAACGGCGCTTCGCCCCGGCCGCGGCCGCCGGATCGAACGGCTCGCCGCGGACGCCGGCGGCGATCATCCGCCGCTGCGGCGGCAGGATGCGCATCCACACGTTGTTCACCATGATGACCCCGAACAACCCCCCGATGTGGATGTAGGTCGCGCGCGTGCTGAGCACCGCCGACAGCCCGGCGGCGATCGCGACGATGACGGCCAATCCGATCGCCCCGAACACCGCGGTGTGCTTCGCCAGCGGCGAACGCGCCAGCAGGTCATACACCGGCCAGCCGAAGAACAGCGTGCCGACGCCGATCGCCGAGGCCACCACCGGCGACACCGCCGGCTCGATCGGATCGACCATCAGCCCGCCGTGATAGTAGACGACGGTCATCAGCGCGAAGCCGCTGAGGAACGTGACCATCGCCTCCCAGCGGAACCAGTGCACCTGATCCGGCGCGACACCCAGCGACGTCTGCTTGACGACGGTGTAGAACCCGCCGCTGTGCACCATCCAGACGCCGGATCGCTCCTGCCCCGCCTCGAGCCGCCGCATCCGGCCGTCGAGCCAGGTGAAGTAGAAGGTCGAGCCGACCCACAGAATCGCGGCGACGACGTGGATCCAGCGGAAGATCAAGTTGAGCCATTCGGTGATGTTCATGGTCGGGCTCGAGGTTCGAGGATCGAGGTTCGATCAACTGCCGCGATACGTCGAATAGCCGAACGGACTGATCAAGAGCGGCACGTGATAGTGCGCGTCCGGCGACCGGACGACGAAGTCGATGGCGATGACCGTGTAGAAGGACTCGACGCCGCGGCGCGCGAAGTAGGCGCCGGCGTCGAACGTGAGACGCCACGACCCCGTCGCCGTCGCGACGTCGCGCAGCGGCGGAACGCGGCCGTCGGCGTCGGTCGCGCCGGTGAACACCTCGATCCACACCGCCCCCTGCTGCTTCATCAGCGCGACTGCCACACCACCGGCGGGGCGCCCGAGCGACGTGTCGAGGACGTGCGTGGAAATCGTCACCCCAGCACCCGTTCGAGACGAAGACGCGTGATGGCGCGCTGCTCCGCTGCCGCGATCGCCAGCTCCGCCGCGGGATCGTTCGGCATCCGCTGACGGATCAGCGCGAGAATCTCACCGGCGCTCCGGCCCGCCGCCGACACGATGAACACGTGGCCGAAGCGTTGCTCGTACTGCAGGTTCGCCTCGGCCAGCGCGGCGCGCTCGGGCGCCTCGGCGGCCGCGGCAGCCTGCTGCTCCTCGGAGGACATCGCCCGCGCCGCGTCCGATTGACGCTTCTCCGCCCCACGCTCGCCGATGCGCGGATGGTGCCGGAAGGCCTCGCGCCAGTCGTCCATCGAAATCCCCTCCCCCGCCGCATCCGCCGCCGCGAACACCGCATCGGCCGACGCGAACGGGCGCGCCAGCGCGACACGCTCGATCCACGCCGGGGCGGCGCAGAAGTCGGCGAGCAGCGCACGCAGCTCGGGGGCGTCCATCGCGTTCAACTGCCGCAGCACCGCCGCCCGCCGCGCCTCCGCAACAGGGACGCCGTGGACGCGAAACCGGCTGACGCCGCCATCGGGAAAGATGTTGAGCCGCACGTGCGAGGCGACGACGTTCGGCGCCACGTCCGGACCGAACACGTGCCGGTGATCCGCCCGCAGCCTGGTTGGCGCCAGCAGCATCGCCCAGTGCGCGATGGCGCGTGCCGCCACGTCCGCCGAGACCCCTTTGCCTTCGTCGCGGATCAGAGCCGCCTCGATCGAGGCGCTGTCGGGATAGTTTCCCTTGAAATGGGCGGTGTCGACCTCCGCGCCGGCGACCGCCGCCTCGAGCCCCAGCCGGACGATCGCCCAGTCGTGCCCCGGACCGCGCCGCCGCTTCGTCTCCCACCCGTCCCCCATGTTGGCGGCGCGGTACGGCATCAGCATGTTGCGCGGCTCCCCGTAGAACCGGTCGCTGGTGTCCACCACGTAGCCGCCGTGGATCGCCGCCGCGAGATCGATGGCCTTGCCGCCGGCAAGCACGCGCGACCAGTCCGGCAGCGATTCACCCATGACGCGCAGCCGCGCCACGCCGCCGTCGGGAAAGATGTTGAGGCGCAGGTGCGTGAAGCGCCGCTCGTTGCGCGGATTCAGCCGAAGCGTGAAAGTGTTCTGCGTGTCGCCGCCCAACTCGCTGCGCGCGAGCACCGGATGCCATTCGACATCGGGCGCCGCCGCATCCGCCCCTTCGGGCAGGCCGCACCCGTCGATCCAGCAGTGCGTCGGATAATTGCCGGTGAAGAACGCCGTGTCGACGATGAAGGCGTGAACCACACCGGGCACCCCGAGCTTCACGATGCACCAGTCGTGTCCGGGCGTGCGGCGGCGGCGAGACTCCCAACCGTCCATCCACTTGCCGCGATCCGTGTACTTGCCCGGAATGAAGACCGGCGGCTCCGGCTTGATCAGGTTCTCCTTCTCGGCGAAGAAGTCGTCATTGGCGGCGATCGCCTGCCCGCCCAGCCGCGCGGACGCCAGATCGATGAGGTGCGTGAACTCGCTCATCCCGCATCACCATACACGACCCGGCCGCCGACCCAGGTGCGCCGCACGCGGCCGCGCAACCGCAGCCCGTGATACGGCGTCCGCTTGTGGCGCTGCCGCAGCGCCTCCTGGTCGACGACGAACGCCGCGTCCGGATCCCACTCGACGAGGTCCGCGCGCATCCCCTCCGCGATGACGCCGCGGTCGGCCAGACCGGCGAGACGCGCCGGCGCGGCGCAGAGCCAGCCGGCGAGCCGCTCGAGCGGACAGCCCCGCGCCGCGGCGGCCGTCCACACCGCGGCGAGCGACAGCTCGAGCGACGCGATGCCGCCCCAGGCCTTGACGAAATCCCCATCCCCTTTCATCGACGGCGGACACGGCGAATGATCCGTGGCCACGAGATCCAGCACCCCTTCGTCGAGCGCGCGCCACAGCGAGTCGCGATGCGCGCGGCCGCGAATCGGCGGAGCGCATTTCAGCAGCGTGTCGCCGTCCGCGATCTGCTCCGCGCAGAACGTGAGGTAGTGCGGACAGGTTTCCGCCGTCAGCGGCAGCCGTTCCTTCCTGGCGGCCGCAATCAGATCGAGCCCATCCGCCGCCGCCACGTGGACCACGTGGATGCGCGCGCGGTACTCGCGGCAGAGCGTCACCAGCAAGTGGATGGCGTCCACTTCGGCCTGCGCGGGGCGCGAGGCGAGCCAGGTCGCGTACCGCCGGGGATCCGCGGCAGGTTCCACCGCCACGAGCGCGGCCGGCGACTCCGCATGCACCAGCAGCGGCAGGCCGCGGCGCGCGAGAACCGGCAGCGCCAGGCGCAGGTCCCGCTCGGTGACGTGCTCGAATTCGTCGACCCCCGACGGCGACAGAAAACACTTGAAGCCGCGGACCCCGGCGTCCGCCAGCGCATCGAGCGCTTCGCCGTTCCCCGGGACCACGCCGCCCCAGAACTCCACGTTGACCGGCGCGCCACGTGCCGCGCGGCGTTTCAACTCGAGCGCGCGCACGTCCGTCGTCGCCGGCACGCTGTTGAGCGGCATGTCGACGATCGTGGTAATCCCGCCGGCGGCCGCAGCCGCACTCGCGGTCGCGAAACCTTCCCAGTCGGTGCGTCCGGGTTCGTTGACGTGAACGTGGGGATCGATCAGGCCAGGGAAGAGCACGGTGCCGCCCGCGGTGCCTGCCGTCCCCAGGGTGCGCACGCGGACGATGCGGCCCCCGTCCACGTGAATCTCGGCGGCGGCGATGCCCGCCGGGAGCAGGACGCGTTCGGCGCGGATGATCACGACGTATACTCCGGCGATGATCCGGACATCGATCGTCCTCTGCTGTCTGCTGTTCGCGCACGCCGCGCGGCCGACGCAGACGCCGGGCGCGGTGACCTACGAGGCGTTCGCCGTTCGCTTCGGCATACTACCTGCGTTTCCGGTGTCCAGCCTGGTTGCCGGCGCCGACCCGGCGCGCCGGCTGGACATCCCCGTCATGGTCTGGCTCCTCAAGGGATCGAACGGGCGGCAGGTGTTGATCGACGCCGGGTTCTACCGCCAGAAGTTCCTCGACCAGTGGAAGCCGCGCGACCATCGGTCGCCGGCCGCGGCGGTTGCCGCCGCGGGCGTTCCCGCGGAGGCGATCACCGACATCATCATCTCTCACGCGCACTGGGATCACGTCGACGGCGCGGACCTGTTCCCCAAGGCAACCGTCTGGATCCAGCGCGAGGAGTATCGCTATTACACCGGCGACGCGTGGCACGCCCGCAACACGCACGGCGGCGTCGACGCCGAAGACATGGCGGCGCTGCTGAAGATCAACACCGACGGGCGGCTGCGATTCGTCGAGGGCGACGATCGGGAGATCCTGCCCGGGATTCGCGCCTACACGGGAGGCCGGCACACGTTCGCGTCACAGTACGTCAGCGCCGCGACGCCGGCGGGAACGGCGGTGTTCACCTCCGACAACGTGTATCTCTACGAGAATCTCGACAAGCGCGCCGCCATCGCGCAGACCCTCGACGCCGGCAGCAACGTCAAGGCGCAGGATCGCGTGCGCACGCTCGCATCCAGTCCGCGGCTGATCGTCCCGGGACACGATCCCGCCGTCTTCGAGCGGTTCGAGCGCGTGGGCGACGGTATCGTGCGAATCAGATGACGCTGCGCTGGGCTCTGCTGAGCACCGCACGAATCAACCGGTTGATCATCCCCGCCGTGCGCGCCTCGGCGCGCAGCCGGCTCACCACTGTCGCCTCACGCTCGATCGACAGGGGACGCGCCTACGCCGCCGAATGGAAGATTCCTCGCGTGGCGCGATCGTACGAGGCGCTGCTCGACGATCCGGAGATCGACGTCGTCTACATCCCGCTGCCCAACAGCCTGCACGTCGAATGGACGATCCGGGCGCTCGAGGCAGGCAAGCACGTGCTCTGTGAGAAGCCGCTGGCGCTCAGCGTCGAGGAGGTCGATCGCGTCGCCGGCGCGGCCGCCCGCACCGGACGAGTGGCGACGGAAGGGTTCATGTACCGTCATCAGCCGCTCACGCACGCCGTGGAGACCGTCGTCGGCAGCGGCCGGCTGGGGGAAGTCCGCAGCTTCAAGGGCGCGTTCACGTTTCCGCTCACCCGCGAAGGGGACGTGCGGTTCGATCCCGCGCTCGGCGGAGGCTCGCTGTGGGACGTCGGCTGCTATCCCGTGAGTTACAGCTGCATGCTGGCAGCAGCGCCCCCGCAGGAGGTGTTCGGCTGGCAGCAGACGTCGGCGACGGGCATCGATCTCGAGTTCTCGGGCATGATGCGCTTCGCCGGCGGCGGCGTGGCGCAGTTCGACTGCGGCTTCGTCGGCCCGTTCCGCGCCGAAATGGAGGTCGTCGGCCGCGACGCCTCGCTTCGCGTCGAGCGTCCGTTCCGCACGGACGACCTCAGCCGGTTGATCCTCACCAGCGGGGACGAGCGCGAGATTCTTCCGTTTCCCTCCGCCCCGCCATTCTCCGGTGAGATTGCCGACATGGAAGCGGCGGTGCTCGACGGCGCCGCGCCGCGCGTATCGCTCGCCGAATCCCGCCGAACCGTCGCGACGCTGTCGGCGTTGTACGAATCGGCGCGCAGCGCGCGGCCGGTGAAGCTCTAGCATTCCGGCTGGTCGATCTCTTGCAATCCGCGCGGACGGAGGTCGTGTTGGCTGAAGTACTGCTGGAATTCGCGGAGGCAATCACGTCGGAGGACGGGAAGAACTACACGGCGCGTGCGTGCGGTTCCGAGATGCCCGACGGCCGCTGGCAAGGCTGGATCGAATTCCTCCCGCTCGGGAACGGCGAACCCGTGCGGTCGTCGCGCGAGACGACACAGCCCAATCGCCGCGATCTGGAATACTGGGCGACAGGTCTCACGTACGTGTATCTCGAAGGGGCGCTGCATCGCGCGCTCAAACCGCTGGTCCGTCCGGTCGCGCCGGAGGTCCTCCCGCCGTTGTTCGACGGTCCCGCTCCTTCACCGGGGACGAGCCCGACGACCGAGAGCGTCTTGGACCCGTTCTCCGTCTACCGGAAGGGGGAGGCGCTGCTGCGGCGGCAGCTCTCCGCGCTGGCGGGCTGGCACCTCGTGAACATCATCCGCCGGTACGAGCTGAGTGACGAAGATCCGGCGATCCTGAACGCGATGGAGCCGGCGCGCCTGGTCGAGCTCATCATCGACGCGGTGCGCCAGCCGCGGGCGTCGGCTACCTGAGCTATCCTGCGGGAATGCGCAACATCCGCATTCCCGCCCTTGCATCCGCCGCCGTTCTCTCGCTCACGCTCGTCGCCTCCGGGCAGGAACGCGACCGCGCGAAGATTCCCGATAAGTACAAGTGGAACGTCGCCGACCTCTATGCGAGTGAAGAGGCCTGGCGGGCCGCCAAGGAAAAGCTCACCGCCGGCATTCCGAAGATCGCCGCATTCCAGGGCACCCTGGGATCGTCACCGGCGCGGCTGGCCGATGCGCTCGATGCCGCGAACGCGATCAGCAAGGATCTGCAGCGCGTCTATCTCTACGCCAGCCTGCTTGCCGATCAGGACACCCGGGTCAGCAAGTACCAAGGCATGCAGCAGGAGATGCAGCAGGTCGCGGCGGGCTTCGGCCAGCAGGTCGCGTTCATCGAGCCCGAGATCCTGAAGATCGACAAGGCGACGCTCGACGGCTGGACGGCGAAGGAACCGCGCCTCAAGACCTACACGCACTATCTCAACGACATCCAGCGCCGGCGGCCGCACACCTTGTCCGACGCGGAGGAGAAGCTGCTCGCCGCCTCCTCGCTCGTCGCCAACGCCTCGTCGTCCACCTACAACATCCTGTCGAACGCGGATTTCCCGTATCCCACGGTGACGCTGAGCGACGGGAAATCGGTGAAGCTCGACTCCTCGGCCTTCAGCCTCTATCGCGGCGTGCCCAACCGCGAGGATCGCAAGAAGGTGATGGACGCGTTCTTCAACGCGCTCGGCCGCTACAAGGGCACCTTCGGCACCACGCTGAACGGTCAGGTGCAGGCGAACCTGTTCTACGCCAACGCCCGCAAGTACGAGACCGCGCTCGATTCGGCGCTCGACGGGCCGAACGTGCCGGCGCCGGTCTACAAGAGCCTGGTCGACGGCGTGAACCAGGGGCTGCCGACGTTCCATCGCTACCTGCAGCTGCGCAAGCGGATGATGGGACTGCCCGACCTGCAGTACTACGATCTCTACGCGCCGCTGGTGGCGTCCGCCGATCTGACCTACACGCCCGAAGAGGCGGAGAAGCACATCCTCGCGGCGCTGGCGCCGCTCGGCGCCGACTACGTCGCCGCGGTCCGCCGCGCGTTCAACGACCGGTGGATCGACCTGCTGCCGAACGACGGCAAGCGCTCCGGCGCGTACTCGAACGGCGCCGCCTACGACGTCCACCCCTACATGCTGATCAACTTCAACGGCAAGTACAACGACGTCAGCACGGTGGCGCACGAGCTCGGCCACACGATGCAGAGCTACCTGTCGAACAAGACGCAGCCGTTCCATCTGGCCAACTACCCGATCTTCGTCGCCGAGGTCGCCTCGACGTTCAACGAGGCGCTGCTCAACGACTACATGCTGAAGACGATCAAAGACAACGACACGCGGCTGTCGCTGCTCGGCAGCTATCTCGAGAACATCAAGGGGACCGTGTTCCGCCAGACCCAGTTCGCCGAGTTCGAGCTGCGGATGCACGAGATGGCGGAAAAAGGGGCGCCGATCACCGGCGAGGCGCTGGACAAGCTCTATCTCGAGATCACGCGCAAGTACTACGGGCACGACAAGAACGTCTGCGGCGTCCCCGACTACATCGCCCACGAGTGGGCGTTCATCCCGCACTTCTATTACAACTTCTACGTCTTCCAGTACGCCACGTCGTTCACCGCGTCCGAAGCGCTGGCCTCCAGGGTCCTCGCCGGCGATGCCGCCGCCACCAGGCGTTACCTGACGTTTCTCTCGGCCGGCGGATCGAAATACCCGATCGACCTGCTGAAGGACGCAGGGGTCGACATGACGACGGGCGAGCCGCTGCAGTTGACGCTGAAGAAGATGAACGCGGTGATGGACGAGATGGAGAAGCTGCTCGCTAAGAAGTGAAGGCTCGAGGTTCGAGGAGCGAGGTTCGGTATGAGGTGGCTTGCAGCGGCGGTTGCGCTGTCAGCGGCGGCACTCGCCGCGCAGAACTCGAGCGATCTCCGAACGCTTGCCGCGGCCAGGCTGGCGCAGATCGAGGGCGAGCTGAAGGTCACGGGCCTGAAGGCGCCGGTGCAGGTCGTGCGCGACAGGTGGGGCGTGCCGCACATCTCGGCGCAGTCCGCCGACGATCTGTTCTTCGCGCAGGGCTACGTCATGGCGCAGGACCGTCTGTGGCAGATGGAGATGTGGCGCCGCGCCGCGGAGGGGCGGCTGGCGGAAGTCGTCGGTCCGGCCGCCCTGCCCCGCGATCGCGTGACGCGGCTGCTCAAGTACCGCGGTCCGATGGACGACTCGGAGTGGACCAGCTATCACCCGGACGCACGCCGGATCTTCACGGCCTACGTCAACGGCGTGAATGCGTTCATCGCGGCACACCGGGACCGGCTGCCGATCGAATTCGTCGTCACCGGGATCGTCCCCGAGCCGTGGACGATCGAACAGCTCGTGCTGCGGCCGCCGTCGTTCGGCGACGCCGCGGCGGAGCTGCAGCTGGCGCGAAACGTGGCGCGGCTGGGCGCGGCCGAAGCGAACCGCCTCCGCAACCCCGATCCGCCGGACACCCTGGTCGTTCCGGATGGCTTCGACCCCGCGGCGATCTCGGAGGAGGTCATCGCCGCCGCACGCGTGCCGGCAAACCCGCCGCTGGAGCCGCTGCCGCAATACCGGCCCTCCGCGACCGACCGCCGCGACGACACGGCCGTGAGCGAGCCGGGCAGCAACAACTGGGTGGTCGGCAAGTCACGTTCGGCCACCGGCCATCCCGTCGTGGCCAACGATCCGCATCGTGACGTGACGAACCCGTCCCTGCGCTACATCGTCCACCTGCGGGCGCCGGGCTGGAACGTCGCCGGGGCGGGAGAGCCGCCGTTCGTGGGCGTGGCGATCGGCCACAACGAGCGGGTGGCGTGGGGGCTCACGATCGTCGGCACCGATCAGGAAGACGTCTATGTGGAGTCGGTGAATCCCGCGAATCGGAACGAGGTTCGCTTCGACGGCCGGTGGGAGCCGCTGAGGATCGTGAAGGACACCATCCGCGTCAAAGGCGGCGATCCGATTGCCGTCGAACTGAAATACAGCCGCCACGGTCCGATCTTCCATGAGGACTCGACGCGCGGTCTCGCCTACGCCGTGCGGCGCGCCGCCGCCGAACCAGGCACGGCGCCGTATCTCGCCGGCCTGCGCCTCTCCCAGGCGAAGGACTGCCGCGAGTTCCTCGACGCCGCGATGCACTGGAAGGCGCCGACCGAGAATCTGATCTGCGGCGACGTGGACGACAACATCTCGTGGCGCCCGGCTGCCCTGTCGCCGGCACGCAAGGGCTGGAACGGCCGGCTGCCCGTGCCCGGCGCCGGGCGGTACGAATGGCAAGGGTTCAGGAAAGATCTGCCATCGGAGTTGAATCCCCAGCGCGGTTACATCGCGACCGCCAATCACAACATCAATCCGCCCGGGTACTCGCCGCCGCTCATGTTCAAGACGGCGAACACGCGGTTCGAGCGCATTACCCGCCTGCGGCAGATGCTCGACGGGCCTCCGGCAAAGCTGACGCTGGAGGATCACCAACGGATGCAGCACGACGCCTTGTCGCTGCGCGCGATCGCGGATCTGCCGCTGTTCCGCGGATGGACGTCACAGGACCCCGCAGTCGAACGCCTGCGCGCGGAGATTGCCGCATGGGACGGCGTGTACGCCGGCGGCAGCCGTGCGGCAGCGCTGTACGAGACGTGGCGCGGCGGCGGCGATGGCGGCGGCCGGGGTCGCGGCACGGCAGGCGCGCCCGCGCCGTCGACGCGTGAAGAGGCCGAGAAGCGGCTCCAGGCGATGGCGCAGGCGAGCAGCAGCCCGGACCGCACCTGGGGCCGGATGCACACGCGCGCGTTCAGGCACCCGCTGCTGCGCGTGTTCGATCTCGGCCCGGTGGAGCGCGGCGGCGGCGCCGGCACCGTCGCCGCCGACGGCGCGTCGTACCGGGAGATCTTCGACGTCGCGGACTGGGATCGATCGCTCGTGATCAACGTCCCCGGCCAGTCCGGCCAGCCGGGCAGCCCGTTCTACGACAACCTGTTGAGGATGTGGGCGGACAACCAGTACTTCCCGCTCGCGTTCACGGCGAAGGCGATTGAGAGCGCGGCGAAGTACAAGCTGACGTTGAAACCGTGAGTCCGGCCTCGCCGGTGTCTATCTCACCCGCACCGGCGGCGCCGGCTTCGAGCGGTCTTCGTAGGGCCGCAGATGCCACTCGAAGAACACCCACGTCCGGTTCCACGAATCGATCTGTTCCGGTGAGTCGACCCGCTCCAGCGTCTGGGGATCGACCCGGCGGCTGAAGGCGTGGCCGACGCTCGGGCCCCACGGCGCCGGATCGACGTAGGTCTTCGTCTCCGCCAGTTCCGGCTTGCGCGATCGGAGGGCGTCGACGATCTGCTGATCCTCGACGTAGTTCACGTCTTCGTCGTTGGTCGCGACGTGCACGAGCAGCGGCGTCTTCAGTTTATCGACGTGATACAGCGGCGAGCGCTTGATGTACTCGTCCTGCTTCTCGAACGGCAGCCCCCGAATCCGCTCCTGCGTAGAAAAGCTCGACTGATAGCCAGGTCCCTTGTAGGACAGCCGGAATATCAGGTTCGTCACCGGCACGATTGCCGCCGCCGCCTTGATCGGGGTGGTCTCGCGGAACACCGAGAACAGCGTGATGTAGCCGCCGTGACTCCATCCCATCATCCCGAGCCGGTCCTGATCGACGTGCGGCACCGTCTTCAGGAAATCCACCGCGCTCATCACGTCGTCCACCTCGTAGCCGCCGTAGTCGATCTTCATGTAGTGCTCGCGGCCGTAGCCGGTGCTGCCGCGGTACTCGGGGCAGATGACGACGTAGCCGCGGGCGACGGCGTCCTTGACGAACGGCCACATGGCGATCGACCAGTCGCCGTGCACGCCGCCGTGGACCCAGATCAGAGCCGCATGCCCTTTCGGACCGCGCTTCTGCAGCGGCTGGAACAGGTACGCCGGGATGTCGAGATCGCCGACGCTGCTGCGGTAGGTGACCTTCGCGAAGTCCACCACTCCTTTGGCGACCTCGGCGTAGCGGCGATCGGTCTCAGCCTTGGCCTGCATCTGCCGATCGAAGTTCACGCCGGCGCCGTGGTCCGCCGGATCGTTGCTGACGTAGAGCCGGCGCGCCCGCTCGGGATCCATCCTGGGCTGCGGGCGCTGGGCGGCCGCGGCTGCGGGCGGAGCCTGTGGTTGTTGCGGCTGCTGGGCGGATACGGGGAGAACGCTTGCCGCCAGAGCGGCGGAGAGCACGATGAACGTGGGCTGCTTCATGGCTGTGCGCGCCAGTCTACGTCAGCTTGCCGCGCCGGGTTTCTGCGGACGCAAGGACGCCGTCCTCGGTTCTCCGTCCTCTGGCCAGAGCACGCCGCCGTCGCATCGCGAATTGCATCAGCAAAATCAAGCGCGACCATTGGCACAGCCGTTGCGGACGAGGCTGGCAGGAGACCCCCATGGCACTCAGAGTGTTGACCATCCTCGCCTTGACCGCGGCCGTCGCGTCCCCGGCCCTGGCCCAGGAGCGGGCCGGACGGCGGCGTCCGGACGCCAACGGCAACCAGGAACAAGGCGCCCGCGCGCCGGAGCGGGCCGGACGCGATCGCGCGGTGCCGCGCGGCCAGGGGCCGCGCGCCGAGGCGCCGCGCGACGCGCAACCCGAAGCCCGTCCCGTGCGGCCGGCGCCAATTCAGCCGTCGCCGCAGGCTCGCCGGGATGACGGGCGCTACGATCGCGACTCCCGCACCTACCGCGGCCCCGGCAACGGACGCTACGACGGCCGCTACGATACGCGGCGCTACGGCTACGGCCGCGCGGTGCCTCGCCGCTACACGCCGCGGATCATTCGTCCCACGGTCGTGCGCGTGATTCCGTATCGCCCGTACGTCTATCGTCCGAGCTATCGCATCGGCGTGATCTACGGCGCCGACGGCTACTATCCGTACGGCTACACGCCGCGCGCGTACTACGATCCGATCCCCGGGCGTCCGTATGGCGGACTGCGGATCACCGATGCGCCGCGCTGGGCGCGCGTGTTCGCCGACGGGTACTACGTGGGCCTGGTCAACGATTTCGACGGCATCTTCCAGCATCTGAACCTGGAAGCGGGTCCGCATCGTATTGAGGTAGAAGACGACAACTACGGAGCGATTGCGTTCGACGTGTTCATCCGCCCCGGACAGACGATTACTTACCGAGCGGGGTTCTGACCGACGCGATCGCGATCACGCGATACGAGTATTCATAAAAGCGCTCGGTGCGGTGAAGCCGGCCGGAGACTTCCATCACCGCACCGGGCGCGACGTTGAACCGCCGCGCCAGACCCGCTTCCGCGTAGTCACGCGTTCCGCCATAGCGGTGGCCGTCCCGCCGCAGCGACCCGTAGTTCGCGTCCCCTTCGTCCTTGATGAAGTCGCGGCCGCGCCAGACCAGCGCGTGCGCCCGCCAGCCTTGCCTTTCCACCGCGGCCCGCGCCAGCCACGCGCGCCCGTTGCGATCGTCGCTCGGGCGCTCGCGATCCGGCACTGACTTTCCGGCCAGACCGTACCACTCGAGCTCGACGATCCCGCGCGTGAACGCGATGCCGAGCGCCCCGGCTGCCGAGTCCGTCACCGGACCGGACGCGAACTGCTGTCCCCCCTCGTGCACGACGTGCAGCTGAAAGGGGACCGCGATCTGTCGTGAGAACGAGACGCGTCCCTCGACGCCGCCGTCGAAGCGCTCGCGGTGTGCGGCGGTGTTGAGCCGCTGCCACTCGAGCCAGAGCGTGTGCGACAGGCGATCGCCGGCGTACCGCCACGCGAGACCCGGCTCGTAGGCGCGCTCGAAGGCAAGCGTCTCGCGCTGCAGCGCGGGCAGCAGTCCGTGAGGTCCGCCGCGATCGGGTCCCATCGGGCGCGCCGGATCGGCGGCCGGCAGCGTCCCGAAGACGAAGCGCGATCGACCTCCGCCCACCGTCAGCGCGATCACGGGACGCACCTGCTCGAGCGCGCGCTCGTCGCCGAATCGCTGCTTGCCGAAGACGCCGAGCGAGATCGCGGCCGCCGGTCCAAGCCGCAGGTCCGCGAACACGCGCGCGGCGGCGCCGAAGATCGTCTCCCCTTCGCGAAAGGGGTTGCGGAACTCCGTGTTGTCGCCGTACAACAGGATGTCGGATCGCAGCGTGACGCTTCCCTGCGCGCAGACGGCGCGCCCGCCCCACGGCACTCCCATCCACAGCAGCGCGGCGAGCGCGACGACGCGCGCGGCAGAATGCATTCGGCTTACGATACTCCACGCCCTGCTGCTGCTCGCCTGCGCCGCGCGTGTCGGGGCGCAGGGGCCCGAGCCCGCTTCGCTCGATCCCTTCGCCCGCGGCGCGTGGCATTTCGAGACCGCGGCGATCGCCGCGCTCGAAGCGTGGAACTACAACATCTCGCACGAAGAGCTGTACGGCCTCGATCAGGGAGTGGTCTACGGGCTGCGCGACGGGCTCGCCCTGCGCATGCAGCAGCGCTTCATTTACGTCTCGCAGCGATCGCAGGACGCCGTCGTCCTCGGCCTGACCATCGGCGTGCGGGCGCGCCTCGTGACGCGCGGACGATGGTCCGCGTTTCTGCAGGGGGATCTCGGGGTCTCTCACACCGCGCTGGCCACGCCGCCGCGCGGCACGCGGTTCAACTACGTCGCGATCGGCGGCGGCGGCGCGATGGTCCGCGTCCATCCGCGCGTCCATCTCGTGTCCGCGCTGCAGCTGGTCCACATCTCGAACAACGGCATCAAGGGCTCTTCACGCAACCCGGACATCGAGGCGATCGGCCCGTCGATCGGGCTCCTGATCCGCTTCTGAACCACCCCAAATTTTCACGGGGCTGTCGGATCGAATACGCGCTGGACGCGCGAAAATCGTCGGAACACACGGAAACACTTGAATTTACGCATGCTCGAGCTGGCGCGGACCTTGCCTCGTCGCCTCCGCATGTTCCAGATCTCGATCGTGGATCACGTCCGTCTCAGCTTCGCCAGCGTGCTTGCGGCGTACGAAGGGCACGCGGAAGCCGCGGCCCGTCTCGCGCGCTGGAACTCATACGGCAAGATCGTGCTCCTGACGCTGTCCGGCCTGGCGGCGACGACCGGCACGATCGCGCTGCAAGGCGGCAGCGGCTGGCAGAAGGCGACGGCGATCCTGACCGCCGTCCTGTTCGGGTGCTGCGCGGCATACGTCGCGCTGAGTCAGCAGCCGCTGATGTACGGCCACCGGATCAGCGCGGCGAAGCTATGGGTGGTGTGCGAGAAGTACCGCGCGCTGCTCGCCGAGATGCAGGAGGACGCGATCGACCTGCCGACGCTGCAGGAACGCCGGACCGCGCTGCTCAACGAAGCGGCAACCGTGCTGGAGCAGGCAGCGCCCGACGATCGCTACACCTACGAGATCGCGCGGGACGCGCTGTCCGGACCGAAGGGCAAGGGCTATCCGGACTGGCTGATCGATCGCTACCTGCCCGAGTCGCTCCGCAAGGAGCCGCCGACGACCGCCGCCTCCCCCTCCTGACCACCGGGTGCCAGGTGCCGGGTGCCAGGTCTGCCAACGGGCAGACCGGGGTGCCAGGTCTGCCAACGGGCAGATCGGGGTGCCAGGTCTGCCAACGGGCGAACCGGGGTGCCTGGTCTGCAAACTGGCAGACCGGGGTGCCAGGTCTGCAAACGGGCAAGCCCGGGACAACCACAGGACCTGACACTTCGAAGCCTGTCTCAGACCTGGCACCGTCAAGGCCGTTGTGCAGACCTGGCACCTTCCGACGCCGATCCACAGACCTGGCACCATCAAGGCCGATCCGCAGACCCGGCACCTTCCGACGCCGATCCGGAGACCTGGCACCGTCAAGGCCGTTGTGCAGACCTGGCACCGGAAGCGTCGATCTGCAGACCTGGCACCCCGGAGCGCCGGTTTACAGACCTGGCCCCGGGGATAGACAGCGCAGGGAGACCGAGGGGGACGGTGAGGGTGTCGAGCGACAGCCACGGCGCCGGGCTGCCGTACCCATAGCTGCCGTGGATCACGACCGGCGTGCCGGTGGTCGTCACGGTGCGCTTCGACTCATCCAGCGTCCACTGCTCTCCCCACCCGTACAGCCACTGCGCATCGCGCAGCAGCAGCCGCACGCACGCATGGCTCGCCGGATAGCCGGGCAGGTCGAACAGATGGAACGACACGCCGCGCGCGTTCACGAAGTTGAAGTACCACTCGAGCAGCCAGTTCTCGTTGTCCGTCGATCGGCGGCTGCGGGCCCGCCACGTCAGGTGGAACGCTCCCTCCGGCGTCGGCGTCTCCTTGCGGCCGGTGCTGACCGGTCCCCAGCGAATCAGACGCCCGTACTCGTAGGCGGCGAACGCCTGCACCGGCTGATGGACGAGGAGTACCTTCGGATGCGCCTCCGCCGCCGGCCACGTCGCCGGGAACGGGCTGTAGGCGAGCGGATCGGGACTCCACGCCTCGGGCACGATCAGCCCCGGCACCGGCGGATCGGCGCGAACGAGATGCTCGCGATCGCGCCGATTGAGCATCTCGAGCAGTTCGATCTGCGCCGGCGTGAACCGTTTGTCGAGCTCCGCCGCCGTCTTCGGCAGCGGTTCGATGCGGTAGGTGAGGACGGCGGCGGCCGGCGCGGCCGGCGCTTGCGCCTGCGCCCGCACCGCGGCGGACGGCATGGCAACGGCAACGACGACGGCGCACGGGATCGCGAACCGGCGCCTCACGCAACCAGGCGGCGCAGGTCGAGCGCGTTGCCTGCGGCGGATCCCGAGCCCGTATTGTCGAAGACGCACCAGGCGTCGCACGCGCATCCGGACAATTTGACCGCGAGGGCGCGCAATTGTTCCAGCGAGTA
This sequence comes from Vicinamibacterales bacterium, assembly GCA_035699745.1. Taxonomy (NCBI): domain Bacteria; kingdom Pseudomonadati; phylum Acidobacteriota; class Vicinamibacteria; order Vicinamibacterales; species Vicinamibacterales bacterium. The sequence continues at coordinate 8,709 of DASSPH010000016.1, read as the reverse complement.
GGGAGAGAAGTACGGGCGCGGCGATCCATGCCAGCGGTAATAGACGATCCCCGTCCACCCGCCCGGCGTCTCCAGTCCCGCGGCGCGCGGCGGGTCCGCCGCCACGCGCGCCACGCGAAACCTCTTCAACAGCGCCTCCGCCGTCTTCGTCGTCCAGGTGACATGCCGCGGCTCGCAGACCACTGCGCCATCGTGACGCGATCGCAGCAGCTCGAGGAAGCGCCCCACCCGCCGCGACTCGAACGCATGCGACGGCGGCAGCTGCACGAGCAGCGGGCCGAGATGCCGGCCGAGGCCGGCGATTTCGTCGAGGAACCGCACCAGCGGATCGCGGGCGCGCGTCAGCCCGCGCTCGTGCGTGATCGCCTTGGGGACTTTCACGGAAAAGCGGAATCCCGCCGGTACCGCAGCCGACCAGCGCTCGTAGATGGCGGCGGCGTGCGGGCGATAGAACGACGTATTGATCTCGGCGGCGTTCAGGCGGGCGGCGTACCGCTGCAGCTGAGATCCCGCTTCGGGAAAGCGCCCCCGGTGGGCGCGCGGGATGTTCCACCCCGCGGTGCCGACATGGATCACGCCACCATTGTGGCGCGTTCCTGTCCTTCGACGAGCACCTTCCCCTGGACGACGGCACCGTCTTCGACGGCGAGCCGCGGCGCGTTCAGACTGCCCTGAACCTCGGCGCCCGACTGGAGGTGAATCCGGGTAGCCGCCGCCAACGTGCCCTGCACCCTGCCGCACACCACGATGGCCGCCGCGGAAATGTCGGCTGCGACGACCGCCCCTTCCTCGACGGTCACGATGTGCCCGGCGACGTCGATGGTGCCGTCGACCTGGCCGGCAATCGTGAGCGCTTCCTGCGCCGTAATCTCTCCGCGGATGACGAGGGTTGATCCCTTACGCGCTGCGTTCTGCATGCCGCGCGACATTGGCAAGCGGTGTACCGCGGTCGATCGCGCGAATGCCCGTTGTTCGCGGCGTTTCCCGCCGGCGCGCGATCACGGTTTTGTCACCCGAAGTACCTTTCCTGTCGAACTCGGACGGCACAATCCGTCAGCACAGAATGCCGCCCGACGCGGACTCGGGCTCTCGGCCGCCGCCTACTTGTAGCGTACGCCGCGCTTGACGACGACGTCGACGCGCTGCAGGAGCGAGATGTAGCGCAGCACGTCCCCGCGGACGGCAATGACGTCGGCGTCCTTGCCCGGACTGACCGTGCCGACCCTCGCGTCCACGTTCATCGCCACCGACGGCCAGTAGGTCGCCGCGCGGATCGCTGTCATCGGGTCGACGCCGAGCACCGTGACCCACGCGTCGAGCTCGCGCCAGGTGGAGTGCGTATGGAAGTTCATCGGGATGCCGCTGTCCGTGCCTATCAGCTGCACCACCCCCGCCTCGCGGAGCTGCTTGAACTTGTGCGCCAGCGTCGGGCGCCGCGCCGCCGTCAGCTGGAAGTACGGCAGCCGGTCGACGTGCTCGAGTGACTTCTTGATGTCCGCCACGATCGCCGCCGGCAGATCCGCCTGCCACGCCGGGTCGTCCAGCGCCTCGGGATTGTCGCGCAGGTATTCGTAGTTGAGCAGCCCCTCGATCGTCGGCGTCCAGAACAAAGGGCCGAGACTCATCTTCCCCGTCCGCTCGCGGATCATCCCCAGGATGTCGTCGGGATAGGCCGGAGCGGTAGCGAGGCCGGTGTGCTCGAAGCCGTCGACACCGGCGCGCAGGCCGACGCGGATCTCCTCCGGGCGATGCGAGTGCGCGATCACCGGCTTGCCGTGGCGGTGCGCTTCCTCCACCACCGCCCGCACCTCGTCCATCGTCATCTGATCCTGGTCGATCAGTTTCACGACGTCGACGCCGGCGGCGGCGATCTGCTTGACCTTGGCGCGGCCGTCGTCGGGCCCCTTGACGCCCCAACGATACGCTTCGGTGTTCGGGTAGGGCTCGTGCTGGATGAAGGGGCCGGACACGTAGAGCGTGGCTCCGCGGATCCTGCCGCTGTTGATCCGATCGCGGACGCTGATGCTCTGTTCGAGCGGACCGCCGAGGTCGCGCGCGCTGGTCACGCCGGCGGAGAGAAGCTGCTTCGCCGCGGCCGGCATGATCACCGACTCGAACTGGTTGAAGTACGCCTTGTCCCAGTGGCCGTAGTCGGCGTGCCCGACGATCATCGTGTGCACGTGCATGTCCCACAGGCCGGGGAGCACCGTCATGCCTTCGGTCGAGATCACCTCCGCCGCTTGCGGAACGGCGAGCTGGCCGACGCGGCCGACGGCGGCGATCTTCTCGCCGGCAATGAGGACGACGCTGTTCTGGATCGGCGGGCCGCCGAAACCGTCGATCAGCGTCCCGCCGACGAGCGCCGTCGTTCTGCCTGCCGGGACCGGCGCCTGCGCGCCCGATCCGACCGCAAGAGCCGCCGCCAATGCCGCAGCCGTCAACCGCATGGGAAATGCTTCAGAACGCCCACCTGATCCCGACGCGGGGCCGAACCAGAAGCCCGCTCTCGTCGGCGAAGCGGAAGACGCAGGCGTGAATGCCGGGAATCACGGACAGGTGCTCCGTCACCGCGATGCGCGCGTCGATGCCGACGGTCGGGGCGGCGCTGTAGTCGACGCGTTCGTCGGGGCGCGGGATCAACCCTGCGGGCGTGCCGTCAGGCGCATCGGTATGGAACCGGCGGTGGAGCCGCACGAAACTGAGTCCGCCGAGGTAGCCGAGGCGGAGGCGCCCGTGGGCCGCCGAGCGGAAACGCAGCAGCGTCGCCACCGACAGCACCTGATTCTCCGCGACCGACGTCAGCGTGATCGTTTCGCGCTGAAACGTGACGTTGCGCGGACGCTGCGTGCGGCTGAATCCGGTCACGTCCAGCCCAAGCTGCAGGTCCCACCGGGAGCCAATCGACGTCCCGACGGCGACGGTGGCGCCGGTGGCGGTGCCGTCGAGCCTGCTCTCCGTCGGGTCGCCGGAGAATCGCTTCACGTCCACGAACGTGCCTCCCGTGACGTAGGCACTCTCGCTGATCGGCGTCTGCGCCTCGACAGCCTGCGCGAAACTCGTCAATATCGCCGCCAGCAACCAGACACCGGCCTGTCGAGTTCTCATGGCTGGCCGCTATACTGATGGCGGCTGTGCCGTCTGTCAACGATGCAACCCGATCCCGCGCGCGCTCAACCATCGGGCTGCTGGCCGCGCTCGTCATCGCGGCGGTGTCCTCCCACGATCGCGTCTCGACCGAAGAAACCTGGACCATTGGCAACAGCCGCATCCAGGCCACGCTCCGCCTGTCGGCCGACGGGCTGCTCGTCAGCGGCATCGTCAATCCTCAAACAGGCGCGACGCTGACCGTCGGCGAGACGGCGACCAGCGGCGCCACGGTGAACGGAACGACCGCCGCGCTTGGGGCAAGCGCCGCCGGCTGGATTCTCGAGGGGGTCGACCACCAGGCCAGCGACACCGCGAGCCGCCTGGTTTTCACCTTCCGCTCGACGCGGGCTCCGGTCATCGCGGAACGTACGTTCGCCTGCTACGAGCCGTCGCCGACCATCGAAGCCTGGACAACGTACCGCGCCACCGGCTCGTCGTCCGTGACCATCGGGAACATGAAGATCTGGGAGATCACGGTCCCGGCGACGCTGGTGCACTACAGCCACGGCCTGCGCGGCGACGCCGCGGGGGCGCCCGTCGAGGACGCGTTTTCGCTGAGGACGCAGCGCGTCGACTCGGTGTCGCCGCTCACGCTGATTGAACGGAATCGGTCGACGGAGCAATACCTGCCGATGATTGCCGCCGACCTCCGCGAGGAGGAGTTCTTCGGCGGGCTGGCCTGGTCCGGGTCGTGGCAGATCCAGGCGCAGGCAGTCGGTGCAGGCGTGACGCGGTTCTCGGCCACCCTGCCTAACGTCACGGTCGCGGTGGACGGCGGACGGCCCCTGGAGACGCCGCACGGCTTTTTTGGATTCACGCCGGGCGATCGCAGTGACGTCGGCACGGCGTTGCGCGGCTTCGTCATGCAGGGCGTGCGCGGCGGACGTCCGTTCCAGCCGCTGGTGACGAGCAATACCTGGTTCGCCTACGGCACCGAGATAGACGAGGACTCGATGCGCGAGGAGATGGCGAACGCGGCGGCCAACGGCGTCGAGCTCTTCGTCGTGGACGCCGGATGGTATGCCGGCGCCGGACGAGGCAGTGATTTCGATGCCGGTCTGGGAACGTGGCGCGTCGATCCGGTGAAGTTTCCGGAGGGGCTGCGCCCGCTGAGCGACTACGCCCACGACCTGGGACTCCGCTTCGGCATCTGGGTCGAGCCCGAGCGCGTCGATCAGAGCACCGTCGGACGACCCGGCCTGGCGCAGCAGTCCTGGCTCGCCACCAACAACGGCAACCCCGGCTCGTCGAGGAACCCGCAGATCTGCCTCGCCAGCGCCGCGGCCCGCGAGTGGGTGTTCGAACGCGTCTCGGAGCTGATCGATCAGTCGAACGCCGACTATCTGAAGTGGGACAACAACTCCTGGGTGAATTGCACGCGGAGCGGTCACGGCCACGCGGCGAGCGACGGCAACTTCTGGCACGTGAAGGGGCTCTACGAAGTGCTGGCGGCGCTGCGCGATCGATATCCCAACCTGCTCATCGAGAACTGCTCGCAGGGCGGGAATCGCGCCGATTTCGGGCTGCTGCGCTACAGCGACGTCGGGTGGATGGACGATCGCACCGGCCCGTCGGTCCACGTCCGGCACAACCTCCACGGATTGACGACGTTCTTTCCGCCGGCGTACCTGCTCTCGTTCGCGATCAGCCACGCGGGAGAGCCGCTGTCGGGGGCGCCCGATCTCGGGTTGTACCTGCGCAGCCGGATGCCCGGCATCCTCGGCCTGACGTATCGCGCGGCGGAGCTCAGCGAGGGCGATCAGTTCGATATGGCGCGTGAGATCGGCATCTACAAGTCGATCCGCGACATCCAGCGCGAGGCGAGCGCGATCCTGCTCAGCGCGCAGGCCGAGCCGGAGGGCGGTCCGGCGTGGGACGTCCTCGAGGAACTGTCGGCGTCGACCGGGGAGGCGGTGCTCTTCGCGTTTCAACAGGACCGCGCGATTCCCGCGGTGGCGGTCCAGCCGCGCGGCCTCACTGCCGAGGCGATCTACACGATCAGCCGGGCCAACGGTCTGGTTCTCGGATCCGCCCGGGGCGGCGACCTGATGCGCGACGGCATCACCATCGAAGAGTCGGCCGAGTCGGCCGGCCACGTGCTCGTGCTTCGTCCCGATCGTCCGCCGGCGGCGGCACGATCAATAGATCGGTCGAAGGGTCACGAATAGAATCACGAACAGCGAGCGCAGCAGCGCCGCGACGATCAACAGCGCCTCGTGCAGCCGCTGCGAGTGCAGTCCGCCGAGCATCATGAACACCGGAAAGAGCACCGCCGCATAGCGTCCGACTCCCTCGAGCGCATTGCCGCTGAGCGGCACGAGCAGGCTCACGAGCACGTACGCGCCCATCGCCGGCCCCAGCCGCTTGAACACCGCCGGCGTGAGCGCCAGGAAGAGCAGCGCGGCGACGCCGTGGAACAGCCGGAACGGCGCCATCGGCGACAGGAAGAAGTAATCGTAGGCGCCGTGCTTGAGGATGCGTCCGAGCAGCGACAGCAGCAGCTGCCACGGCGGATGCCCGAGCGTGTATCCCCACTGCGACTGCGCGTGGAGCCAGGCGAGCGGATCGCCGGAGAGCGAGTACGCGAACAGGCAGAATCCGCCGAGCGCGGCGGGCAGGAGCGCGAGGGGAACGGATCGGCGCGCCAGCGCCGGCACGCCCGGACGATCGCGCAGCGCGAGCAGGACCAGCGGGACGGCGATCAGAATGCCGTTCGGCCGGGCGAGCGTCGCCAGCGCGCCCCACGCGCCGGCGCGCCACCAGCGGCCGTCCCACGCCCGGCTCACCGCCATGACGCTCGTCAGCAGAAAGATCGACTCGGCGTAGACGCGCGTGAAGAACAGCGCAAAGGGAAAGATGGAGAGGTAGAGAACGGTGCGCCGGGCGACCTCGCGATCGCCGGACCAGCGCTCGGTGAGGCGGTGCAGCGCCACGAGGGCGAGGAAGTAGGCGATCGCCGAGATGCTGATCGCGCTGATCCACAGCGCATGGTCGCTCCCCCCGAAGGGCCACGCGCCGGCGCGGATCAGCATCGGATACAGCGGGAAGAAGGCGATGCTGCTCTGCCCGTCGGCGTTCCAGTAGTAGCCGCGCCTCGCGATGTCGAAGTACCAGCCCGAGTCCCACGCGGCGAAGATCTCGAAGAACTTCGACTGGCGGAAGGGCATCTCGATGGCGCGCAGCCGCCACGGGGGGAACACCACGTTGGCGACGAAACCGACGAAGATCGATCCGACGCGGATGACGGCCAGCGCGAACAGCGGGTCGAGGACGGCCGGCGGCACCCGATCGATGGTGGCGGCGCGCAGCGCGGCAGGGTCGCGGAGCATCCCGCGGCCGCGCTCCAGCAGCCAGGACGATCCCCCCAGCGTGACTCGCAAGGGAATCGCGATCAGCAGGATCAGCAGCGGCTTCTCGCCGCGGCTGATCGTCGCGAAGCCGAGGTCCTCGACACCCGCCAGAAAGAGGAGCAGCGCCGCGGCGTAGACGACGATGAGGATTTCGAGGCCGAGCGCGAGACGCCTCCGCCAGGTGCCGGCGGCGGGGGCGCGCGTCGTGGGCGGCATGAGCGCCACAGATTACTCGATCTGCCGCGCGCGCGGCGCTACCGCTCGCCCGCAGCCGCCCAGCGATAGACGCGCGGAACCCCGCGCTCGAGCGTCGTCTCGAAGGGCGAGACCGGAGCGTCCGGCTGCAGCGATCCGTCGAGGCCGTATTCGGCGATCGTGCCGGCGCCGCGCAGCGTGACGCGGACCCGTTGATCCGCGGTCTGGTTCCAGACGAAGGACAGGCGCGTGCCGTCGGCGCGGACGAACGTCCGGTGATGCAGCTCGCCCGCGTCCACGATCGGCTGCACCGCGGCGGCGTTCCCGGCGATCAGCACGCCTCCGGATCCGACGAGCTCCACGAGGCGCCTCACGGTGCGGTAGGCGAGCTTGGGTGAGCGATCGACGCGCGTGATCCCGAGGTGGTAGTTCGGCGCGTCGCCGATGACCGCCGGGAGCCAGATCCTTTCGGGATAGGCGTGCACGGGAACGATGTCGAAGGCGGCGCGGGCGGGGGGCTGTGCGCAGACGTCCTCCATCCACTCGACGTCGGGAAACACGAGACCGCCGTGGCGGATCTGGAAGCGGCGCTGCGCCCGCGCGGTGCGGCTCGCGGCGATCAGCGTGCGGGTGTAGTCGTCGCGCGATCCGTCCCACCACTGCGCGACGTTTTCCTCGTTGTAGATCTCGAGCGAGGGCACGTTGGGATGGTGCCGCAGCTCGCGCGCGAGCGCGGACACGAAGGCGCGCCAGGCGCGCTGATCCGCGGGCGGCTGGTTCCAGGCCTGGCCGTCCTGGCCGGTCCCGGCGGCGGCCCATGCCGGCGTGTAGCCGGATGTAGGGACGCAGCGTGATGCCGCGCGCGGCGGCGAGGGCGACGAACCGGTGCAGCCAGTCGAAGTCGTAGCGTCCGCGTTCGGGCTCGAAGTCGTCCCAGCCGAAGCTGCCGCGCCAGGTGCGCACCCCGATGTCGCGCATCAGCGCGAAGTCACGCGCGACGTCTGCGAGGTCGTCTCCCTTGTCGTAGTCCTCGAGGATGCTGAAGGCCAGCGGCTTGAGCGCCGGGGCGGGGCGGTCGGGGTCAGCGGCGGTGAGGAGCAGGAGGGCGATCGCCGCCAGGGCGGGCTTCCACATTCAGATCGCCCGATTTCCAGATTTCCAGATTTCCAGATTTCCAAATAAAAAAGGCCGTCGCACGCGCGACGGCCTTTTTTGGTGCATAAATCCCGGCAGTGACCTACTCTCCCACGCAGTTTCCCACGCAGTACCATCGGCGGTAGAGAGCTTAACTTCCGTGTTCGGAATGGGAACGGGTGTGACCTCTCTCCTATGACCACCGGGAAAGTGTGTGCCTGGGGTTCCCCGGTAGACGCGCAAGATACCGGCGCGTGATCGAGGATCGTCCCAGACGATGTCAAAGAGCCTGTGCCGCCGACGCCCGACGGCGACGGCGGAGCCAATTGAATATCCTGCAAACGGTAGTTTTGCCCGACCGCTCCGCACATTGAATGCAGAGAAAAATAATGGTCAAGCCTCACGGGTGATTAGTACTGGTTAGCTCCACGTATCGCTACGCTTCCACACCCAGCCTATTGCCTGGTCATCTTCCAGGACCCTTTAGAGGCCTTATGGCCTGGGAAATCTCATCTTGGGGAGTGTTTCACGCTTAGATGCATTCAGCGTTTCTCACTTCCGAACGTAACTACCCGGCGCTACCCTTGGCAGGATAACCGGTACATTAGAGGTTCGTTCAACCCGGTCCTCTCGTACTAAGGTCAAGACCCCTCAAATTTCCTCCGCCCATGTCAGATAGAGACCGAACTGTCTCGCGACGTTCTAAACCCAGCTCACGTACCGCTTTAACCGGCGAACAGCCGGACCCTTGGAACCTGCTACAGCTCCAGGATGCGATGAGCCGACATCGAGGTGCCAAACCTGAGCGTCGATGTGAACTCTTGGCTCAGATCAGCCTGTTATCCCCGGCGTACCTTTTATCCGTTGAGCGATGGCCCTTCCA